>JAGQUE010000128.1 GCA_020438665.1 Nocardioidaceae bacterium
CGCTCCGCGGCCGACACCACCAGCGCCGCGTCCTCCACCAGCGAGGCCGCCGAAGAGCTCGCCCGGATGGCCTCGAACCTCCAGCAGCTCGTGGGCGAGTTCAGCTACTGAGCCGTCCCACAACCATCCATCAGTTCACGATCGAAACAGAGGACACAATGCGCGCACTGGTAGTCGACGACTCACGTGCCATGCGGTCGATTCTCTCCCGCACCTTGGACGACTTCGGCTTCGAGGTCGAGACGGCCGGTGACGGCGCGGAGGGCCTCCAGAAGGTCCAGGAAGGGCCCCTGCCCGACGTGGTGCTCATCGACTGGAACATGCCCGTCATGGACGGCCTCGAGCTGGTCACCACGATCCGGAGCAACCGCGACTGGCGTGGCATCACCCTCATGATGGTCACCACCGAGAGCGAGCACTCGCAGATCGTGCGTGCGCTGGCGGCCGGCGCTCATGAATATGTCATGAAGCCGTTCACCATCGACGCCATCGGCGACAAGCTGCGCGTGCTGGGGCTGCTGTAAGCCATGTCCCGCATCTCCGTTCTCGTGGTCGACGACTCGGTCGTCGTACGCCGCCTGGTCACCGACGTGCTGTCGTCGGACCCGCGGATCGAAGTCGTGGGCACGGCATCGAACGGCAAGATCGCGCTGTCCAAGATGCCGCAGCTGAACCCCGACGTCGTCACGCTCGACATCGAGATGCCGGTCATGGACGGGCTCGAGACGCTCGTGCACATGCGCAAGCTCTATCCCGACACGCCGGTGATCATGTTCTCGACGCTGACCGAGCGGGGCGCCCACGCCACCCTCGATGCGCTCGAGCGCGGCGCCCACGACTATGTGACCAAGCCGGCCAACGTCGGCAGCGTCACCGCGTCCATGGCCGCGGTCAAGGCCGACCTGATCCCCAAGATCGAGGCCGCCGCCGTTTCCCGCCGGGGTCGGCGGTTCGCTGCGCCTCCGGTCCCCAAGACCACCAACGTCGCCGCGCCGCCGATCGTTGCGGCACCGCGCGACCGCCGTCCGTCGACCGCCAAGGTCGAGGTCGTCGTCATCGGTGTCTCTACGGGCGGACCTGACGCGCTCACCACGGTCATGAGCGGTCTGCACGACATCCCGGTCCCGATCGCGGTCGTCCAACACATGCCGCCGATCTTCACGGCGTTGTTCGCCGACCGGCTCAACACCAAGAGCTCGCTCCACGTGAGCGAGGCCAAGGCGGGGGACCGGCTCGAGCCGGGTCGGGTCCTCGTCGCACCCGGTGACTACCACCTGCGCCTGCGTCAGGACGCCTTGGGCGTGTCCGCGACGCTGGACCAGGGAACACCGGAGAACTACTGTCGACCGGCCGTCGACGTCCTCTTCCGCTCCGCTGCCGATGTGTACGGCGCCGGGGTGCTGGCGGTCGTCCTCACCGGCATGGGCTCCGACGGAGCCCGGGGTGCCGGGCGGATCGTCGAGGCCGGAGGGTCGGTCATCGTCCAGGACGAGAGCACCTCGGTCGTGTGGGGAATGCCAGGAGCCGTCGTCGGCGCCGGCCTGGCCGACGAAGTGCTTCCAGTGCGCGACGTCGCAGGCGCCATCCAGGCGCGAGTAGCCCGCGGGCGCTCGCTCATCGGTGCGAAGGGGGTGGCGCGGCCATGACCATCACCGCGACCGACTTCGACTTCATCAGTTCGCTCGTCCGTGAGCGTTCCTCCATCGTGCTCGAGCCGGGCAAGGAGTACCTCATCGAGGCACGCCTGCTGCCGCTGGCTCGGGAGCGCGGTGCGGGAAGCGTGGCCGACCTCGTCACTGAGCTTCGCCGCTCGCCGATGGGTCAGCTGCGCGACAAGATCGTCGAAGCCATGACGACCAACGAGACGTCGTTCTTCCGCGACGCTCATCCGTTCACGGCCATGTCGGAGCACATCCTCCCGGATCTGCTGCGCGCACGGAGCGGCGAGCGGACCATCAACATCTGGAGCGCTGCCTGCTCCAGCGGCCAGGAGGCCTACTCCATCGCGATGCTCATCCACGACCTCGTCGGGGCCGACCCGTCGTGGCGGGTGAGGATCCTTGCGACCGACATCGCGCCGAGCATGCTCGAGCGGGTCAAGGAGGGCATCTATAGCCAGTTCGAGGTCAACCGCGGCCTGCCGGCCGCGATGCTGATCCGGCACTTCCGCAAGATCGGTCTGCAGTGGCAGATCGACGAGTCGCTGCGCCGCATGGTGGAGACACGCCTGGTCAACCTCGACCAGGAGTTCGTCAACATCTCCCGGATGGACATCATCTTCCTCCGCAACGTCCTCATCTACTTCGACGCGGCGACCAAGAAGCGGATCCTCACCCGGGTGCGGCGCGCGATGCGGCCGGACTCCTACCTCTTCCTCGGCGGTGCCGAGACCACCCTCAACCTCGACGACTCGTTCGAGCGAGTCCAGATCGGTCGCGCGCCGGTATATCGGCTTCGCGACGGGAAGGCATGACCAGACCATGACGACGATCACCGAGCACATCCAGATCATCGAGATCGCCAAGGACATCTGGTACTCGATGTTGGCGCTGCCCCTCGAGGAGATGGCTCCGTCGATGGCGGAGACCACCGAGGAGCCGCACTGGGCCACCTCATCCATCCACATCACCGGTGAGACCGACGTGTCGATCATCATGGCGTTCTCCGCCGATCTTGCGAAGCGCGTCACCTCCGCCATGTTCGACATGGGCACCGAGGAGCTCGGCGAGGAGGAGATCGCCGACGCGTGTGGCGAGATGGTCAACATCATCGGCGGCAACCTCAAGGCCCTGCTGCCGGAGCCGAGCGAGCTGTCGCTGCCGACGGTCAGCCTCGGCGGCCAGCACCACGTCACCATCCCCGGCGCCCACGTCATCGAGCACGTCGACCTCGACAGTCTCGGCGACCGCCTGCGCATCACCTTGTTGACCGGCCGTGAGCACTAGGTCGACCAGGAACATCTGAGGAGACGATTCGAATGAGGATCCTGATCGCCGACGACAGCAACGTGATGCGCCAGATCGTGAAGCGCACGTTGCGTCAGGCAGGCTATGACGCCGACATCACCGAGGCCGGCAACGGCCGCGAGGCACTCGAGGCCGTCAAGGCCAGCACCCCCGACCTGGTGCTCAGTGACTGGAACATGCCGGAGATGACCGGCATCGATCTGCTCAACGCCCTCCGGGCGGCGGGCAACGCGGTGCCGTTCGGCTTCATCACGTCCGAGAGCTCCGACGAGATGCGAGCGAAAGCGACCAGCGCGGGGGCGAAGTTCCTCGTGACCAAGCCGTTCACGCCCGACTCGTTCCGCGAGGCGCTCGAGCCCGTCCTGGGTTGAGGCACGCCGGGCGGATTAACAGGCCGGACCCCAGGCCGGACCCCGAACGGACACCAGGCCGGACATGGGGCCGGACACGGGCCGGACATGGGGCCGACATCAGTTTGGGATGCCTGGCGTCGGACACGGGGCCGACGCCAGGGACCCTGCCACACCATCCCGTGGGGCCACAGGATCACGTGCGCAGCACCATCGTCACCAGGCCCGCGACGGTCGGGACGATGCCGAGCAGGATGAACGACGGCAGCAGGCACAAGCCCAGCGGCAGCGCGGCCTTGACCCCCACCGCCCGGGCCCGATCTTCGGCCTGCGCCCTCCTCGCCGCGGCGAGCTCCTCGCCCAGCGACGCCACCGCGTCGGCCGCGGCCGCACCGGTGCGGTGCGAGCGCGACAGCGTCCGTCCCAGCGCGCCGAGCACCGGATCGGTCGCGACCCCGCCCCAGGCATCGCCCGGGTCGATCCCGACCGCGATCCGCGCCCGCACCGCTGACAGCCGGTCGGCCGCCTCGCCCGGGAGCGCGTCGCACACCAGTCCGAGGCCGGTCTCCACAGCCGCCCCCGAACGGAGCGTCGCCGCGAGCAGGGCCACGAGATGGGGCAGCTGGGCGCTCGCCAGCGCGTGGCGGCGTCGCTGCCGGGCGGACTCGGACTGCGCCGCCAGCCACCACACCCCGAGACCGGCGACCGGCGCAAGCAGCAGGCCCAGCGGGCCACCCAGCCATCCCCACACCGCCGCGCCCGCGAGACCGGCCCAGAGCCAGCGACCCCGACGCAGCCAGCCCTCCTCCGGGACGTGAGCAGACCAGGTCGGCGGCGCGCGACGGGCGGTGGGCAACGGCCGCGCCGGCACCAGCAGCCAGGTCGCCGCGGCCACGGCGACGACCGGGAGCAGGGCCGCGGTGCTCACGGCTGGGACACCCCACCCGCGATGGCCTCGATCCAGCCGAGGCCCGCCAGCGCCAGCAGCAGGCCACCCGCCAGGCAACCCAGGCCGACGGGGGTGCCGAGCAGGAACCGCCATGGGTCACCACCCACGCCAGACCCCATGGCCAGCGCCGCCAGCGGAAGCCCAGCGACGACACGCGCCGTTGCCCGGGCCGAGGCGAGCTCGGCCGTGACGACCCGACGCGTCGCCGCGTCCGCGGTGAGCTCGTCGGCGATAGCCCGGACCACCGTGGCCAGGCCCTGGCCGCCGCGTTGGGAGACCTCCCAGGCCGCCCCGAGCACGGTGAGATCCTGGCTGCCGGGCAGGCCCGCCAGCCGTCGCAGCGCCTCCGGCACACTGCCTCCCAGCCGGAACGCCTCCGCCGCCGGTGCCAGCGTCGCCCACTCGGCGGCCGCGAGCGCCAGCGCCTCCCCGGGAGGGCGGCCTGCGGCGAGCTCGGCGCCCACCAGCCGGCAGGCCTCGACGACCCGGTCCTGGGCGGCCGCCGCAGCCAGCCGGTGCTGATGCTGTCGCCACAGCCGCTGCGCCGCCAGGACGGTCACGGCCGCGATCGCGACGAGGGCGGCGCGGCTCCCGTCGAGGACCCGCACCGTGGCCGCGAGGCCGAGCGCCGCGACCAGCAGCGACATCGCCCGCCGACGTAGCGGCCGTGGTCGGACCGGCCGGCGCCAGACCAGCAGCCACGCCGCGGCGACGGCGGCAAGGACCGATGCGAGGGCCGGGGTCATCATCGACCTCGCCGCTCGAGCCGATCTCGCAGCAGGGCAGCGCCGGGTCCCTTGCGAGGTGCGCCGCCGGGCGGCAGGTCGACGGCGACCGTCATGCGTACCAGCCCGTCCGGCTCCACCTGTGGGACCGCTACGGACCGGAGATGGCGGCTGCCGTCGCTGCGCCGGGCCAGGTGGAGCACGACGTCGATCGCGGCCGCCAGCTGACTGTGGGCGGCCTCCCTGCCGAGCCCGGCCGCCAGGGCCAGTGCCTCGACCCGGGCCGGGACATCGGTCGACGCGTTGGCGTGGAGCGTCCCGCACCCGCCCTCGTGTCCGGTGTTGAGCGCCCCGAGCAGGTCGACAACCTCGCCGCCCCTCACCTCGCCGACCACGAGCCGGTCGGGTCGCATGCGCAGCGCCTGGCGGACCAGGCTCCGCACGGTCACCTCGCCCTTCCCCTCGATGTTGGGCGGACGCGCCTCGAGGGAGACGACGTGGGGGTGGCTGGGCCTCAGCTCCGCGGCATCCTCGACCACGACGAGCCGCTCGGTCGCCGGCACCAGGCCGAGGAGCGTCCGCAGCAGGGTGGTC
This sequence comes from Nocardioidaceae bacterium, assembly GCA_020438665.1. Next base: position 5,585 of record JAGQUE010000128.1, read on the forward strand.
TTGCCCGTGCCGGTGCCGCCCGAGACCAGGAAGGCCAGCCGGGCCCCGACCACGTCGGCGAGCAGGGCCGCCGACCGGTCGTCGAGGACGCCTGCCTCGACGAGGTCGGCCATCGAGAAGGGGCGAGCGGCGGGGATGCGGAGCGACACCAGGGTGCCGGGGTTGGCGATCGGAGCGAGCACCGCGTGGAAGCGGGTGCCGTCGGGGAGCCGCAGGTCGACGAACGGCGAGGCGTCGTCGAGCCGGCGCCCGCCCAGCGCCGCGAGTCGCTGGGCCAGCCGCCGTAGCGACGCCTCGTCGGGGAAGGTGACGTCCACCGGTTCGAGCCCCCCACCGCGGTCCCAGAAGACCTGGGAGGCGCCGTTGACCAGGACGTCGGTCACGCCGGGCGTCCGCAGGAGCGGCTCGAGCGGGCCGGCTCCCACGACGTCGCGCCGCAGCGCCGCGTGGACGGCCAGGACCGTCGCGTCGCCAACGGGACGACCTTCCTCGCGGAGCACCAGGGCGACCTGGTGAGGGGTGAGATCGGCCGAGCGCTCGGCCAGCCGGTCGCGGACGCGGTCGAGCAGGTCGGGGTTGACCGTCATCGCACGGCCTCGGTCGCGACGACCGACCCCAGCACCTCGACCGCGGCGCGGTGGAGCGGGCCCCGCCGGCCCGGCCACGGGCCGAGGCCCAGGTCGATCCGTTCGTCGAGCCGGCGCTGGTCGGCCATCACCACCACCGTGGCCACCCCGGTGACCGCCGCCACGTCCTCCTCGAGGACCCCGCGGCCTCGCACCACGACGCGGCAGCTCGCCGTCGCGTGGCGGTGGCACAGCCGAGCCGCACCGGACAGTCCCAGCACGGTCGAGCGCGCAACGACGACGAGAACGTCGCATCGCGGGACCAGCTCGTCCATCCGCGCCCCGTCCGAGCGGGGCAGGTCGACGACGACGACTCGGTGTCCTCGCCGGGCTGCCGACACCACCTCCCGCAGGCCCTCGGGCGGCGCCGTGCCGGCATCCTCGGGACCCCATGCCAAGACACCCAACCCATCGCGCCGCGGGACCGCATCGCGCAGCGACCGCGCCGACAGCCGACCGGCGGCGAGGTCGAGCCCCGGCCACCGGACGCCCGGCTCGTCCTCGATCCCCATCATCCGATCGAGGCCAGCGCCCGTGGGATCGGCATCGATGAGCAGCGCGGGGCCCGACCGGGCGGCGACCTGGCCGAGGGCGCAGGCGAAGGCGCTGGCCCCGGCTCCACCGCTGCCTCCTGTGACTCCCACCACGACACCCGATGGCACGGTGGCGTCGTCGAGATCGGTCAGCTGCTCCACGAGCCAGCGCTCCCCCTCCGGCAGCTCGACCACCTCGCCGGCCCCCAGCCGCAGCGCGAGGCGGAGCCCGTCGGGTCCGATCCCGCGCCAGCCGGCCACCACGACGCCCGTGCGGCGGACCGGCCCGAGCCGCACCATGGCGGCCGCCTGGTCGGCGCCCACCAGGATGAGCGGGGCAGAGGGCCAGGACCTCAGCGCGATGCCGGCGTCGGGCGCGACCTCGGGTGTCACGCCCGCGGCCGCAGCGAGGCGCAGCAGCTCGTCGAGGAGCGAGTCGTCGGCGGTGACGATCAGGGGTGGAGCCATGCCCGCAGCGTCATCGACGCGGCCGGGCACCAGGAGCTCGCTGCTGGCTCGCTGTGGAAGGGGCTCGCCAATCCCTTGCTGTGCAGGGTTTCCGGCCAGGCCCGCCGACCCGGGGTCCCTAGACTGGCCCCGTGGCGCCCCGCCGTACTGCTGCCTTCTTCGACCTCGACAAGACGATCATCGCCCGGTCGAGCTCGATGGCATTCACGCGCCCCTTCGCCGCCGGCGGGCTGATCACGCGCCGGGCGGTGCTCCGCTCTGCCTATGTGCAGTTCGTCTTCGCCACCGGCGGCGCCGACCACGACCAGATGGAGAAGATGCGGCAGTTCATGTCGCAGCTGTGCGCCGGCTGGGACGTCGCCACGGTCCGCGAGATCGTCGCGGAGACGCTCCACCACACCATCGACCCGATGGTCTATGAGGAAGCGGTCAGCCTCATCGAGGAGCACAAGGCCGCCGGCCGCGACGTCGTGATCGTGTCCACCTCCGGTGCCGAGGTCGTCGAGCCGATCGGTGAGATGCTCGGCGCCGACCGGGTCGTGGCGACACGACTGGCGATCACCGACGGCAAGTACACCGGTGAGATCGAGTACTACGCCTATGCCGAGGAGAAGGCACGCGCCATCCGCGCGATGGCCGACGAGGTCGGCTATGACCTGGCCGAGTCCTACGGCTACAGCGACTCGATCACCGACGTCCACATGCTCGAGGTGGTCGGTCACCCCTTCGCCGTGAACCCCGACAAGGACCTGCGCAAGGTCGCCCACGCGCGCGGGTGGCCCGTCCTGGTGTTCGACCGACCGGTCGCACTGCGCAGCCGGATGGCCGCGGCCGTCAAGCCCACCCTTGCGGCGCTCGCCGTCGGCGGAGCGCTCACCGTGGGCGGGTTGCTGTGGGCCAATGCGCGCAAGCGTCGCCTCGACGGGTGACGTGGCCGTACGCCGGCCCGGCGCGGCGTACGCCGTACGGCCACTGACCTGAGGCATTTCGAGGCTGGTCTGGACCCTGCTCCGCCCAGCGGAACACTCTGGCCAAAACCTTGAAAAGGGCCAGTCAAACGGCGTAGAAACGAAGTCAACAACAACTCAAGACCCGCACGTGAACCGGGTACCCACGCGGCGAACCACCCTTTGACAGGGCGTCAGCCATCGGGAGACTCCCGGGGCGACAGTTGGAACGAGCACGCCTGGTAGCCAGCGGATTCACGTGTCAGCGGCGGCATCCGGTCCAGGTGAGCGGGTGCCGCTCGCATGGTCCGGAGATGCTCGTCCAGCAGGCCGTCAGCCGGCCAGCGGACTCTCTTCCGCGCCTCGGGCATAGGCCTCGGCCGCATAGAGCAGCCAGGCGTGGACGCCCGCCACGCCGCCGTCGCGATAGCCGCGCAGGTTGGACTCATAGGCCGGCCGCAGGGCCAGGTGGGCCGCCTCGGGCACCGTCACCGACCGCTCGTCGACGCCCCGCGAGGCCAGCACGAGTCGCTCGAGTGCCCGCGCCACCAGGCCGTTGTGAGAGGTGAACGGCTCACCGGACGCGACCTCCGCGTGCACGACCGCGGCCACCAGCAGGCCCGGGGCCACCGTCGCCGTCGTCAGCGCCGAGCTCAGCGTGCGCAGCCGATCCGCCGCGTCGGCGTCACGCGGCCGGCCCAGCTCGTCGTCGGGCACCGTGCCGCGCGCCGCCAGCGTGTGGAGCCTGGCGAACACCTGGAGCGGCGACCGGGGGAGCTGGGGGAGGAGCGCGAGCAGCTCGGTGGAGAGCCGCAGCGACGCCAGTCCCGCCCCGTCCCCGGCGGCCCGCCGCAGGTCGTCGATCGACGCGGTCGACCCGGCGAGCACGGCGCTGGCATGGGCGCCGCGCAGCATCGCCTCGACGGTGTCCTCGGGCGTCGTACGCCGCAGGCCCCGGTCACGCAGCAGTGCGTCGATCCCGTCGCGCGCAGCGGCGTACGCCGACGGCACTCCCTCGAGGGCGAGCAGCGCGGCGAACGGGTCGGCGGGTGGGGTCGAGGTCATCGCGGACGAGCCTAGGCGTCCTCGTCAGCGCGTCACGCGCGGCTCCCCTCCCCCGACCGTGTCGCGGGGTAACCTGCCCGGGATGGACGAGGAGCTGCAGCGCCACGCACGGTCGTTCGGTCCCGTGGCGGACGCCTATGACCGCGGGCGCCCCACCTATCCCGCCGACGCCGTCGCCTGGCTGGTCGGACGGCAGCGGGCCACCGTGCTCGAGCTCGGCGCCGGCACCGGCAAGCTCACCGCCCAGCTCGTGGCCCAGGGCCACGACGTCCTCGCCACCGACCCCGACGACGCGATGCTCGACGTGCTGCGGGAGCGCGTGCCGCAGGCCCGGGTCAGCAACACCTCCGCCGAGGAGATCCCACTCGGGGACCGATCCGTCGACGTCGTCGTCGCCGCGCAGGCCTTCCACTGGTTCGACCACGAGCGTGCACTGCCCGAGATCGCCCGCGTGCTGCGTCCCGGCGGCCACCTTGCCCTGGTGTGGAACCAGCGCGACGAGCGCATCCCGTGGGTGCGCAAGCTCGGCCGCATCATCGGCACCCAAGAACAGCTGCGCGACCCCAGCGAGATCCTCGTGACCAGCAACCTGTTCGGCTTCGTCGATCACCAGGACTTCAAGTCCTGGCAGGACGTCAACCGCGAGACCATCCTCGACCTGGTCCGCTCGCGCTCCAACGTGGCGGTCCTCGACGACGACGCCCGCAGCCGCAAGCTCGCCGAGGTGCTGGCGTTCTATGACGACTATGGCCGCGGCATGGACGGCATGCAGCTGCCCTATGTCGTCTCGTGCCACAAGGCCGTCGTGGTCGACCGGCTCGACACGCCGCCGCCGGCCGACGAGGAGGAGTCCGACACCAGCGAGGGCATCGTGATCGGAACCGCGAGCGACGGCACCGACACCGAGATGCTCCTGATCGACTTCCGCTGACCCATGGCCTGGCCACGGTTCCTGCGGCGCTCGCCCCTCGGGACCGAGGCCGACCGCGCCACCTTCCGCACCCTCCACACCGCGAGCCTGGCCTCGCCGGCCCTCCGTGAGGGGCTGACCCACACCAGCGCCGAGCGGAGCATCCGTCACCTCCGCACCCTGCTCGGCTCCCCCGCGCTCGCCCTCAGCAGCCGCACCGATCTGCTCGCCTGGGACGGCTATGGCGCCGAGCAGCACGGCGGCCAGGTCGCCCAGCTCGCCGGCGGCGTCGTCGAGCACGGCCACACCCGGGTCGCCACCGGCCGCGAGGTCGCCTGTTCCGACACCGGCTGCCAGCTGCGACACGCGGTCGTCGCACCGCTCGTCGTCGAGGACCAGGTCGTCGGCACCCTCCAGGCCTATGCCCCCTACGCCACCGCGGGCCTCATCCAGGCCGCCGACGAGGTCGCCCAGTGGGTGTCCGGCCAGCTCGCCCTCGCCGAGCTCGACGCCCAACGAGCCCGGTTGATGGAGGCCGAGGTCCGCGCGCTGCGGGCCCAGATCTCCCCCCACTTCATCTACAACTCCCTCGGCGCCATCGCCAGCTTCGTGCGCACCGACCCCGACCGGGCGCGGGAGCTGCTGCTGGAGTTCGCCGACTTCACCCGCTACTCCTTCCGTCGCCACGGCGAGTTCACGACCCTCGCCGAGGAGCTCCGCTCGATCGAGCAATACCTCATGCTCGAGCAGGCCCGCTTCGGCGACCGCCTCAAGGTCACCCTCCGGGTCGCCCCCGAGGTGTTGCCCGTGTCGGTGCCGTTCCTGTGCATCCAGCCCCTGGTCGAGAATGCCGTCCAGCACGGCCTCGAGGGCCGCGAGCACGGCGGCCTGGTCACGATCATCGCCCAGGACCGCGACCGCGAGGCCGTGATCACCATCGAGGACGACGGCCAGGGCGAGGACCCCGAGCGAGTGCGCGCGGCCCTCGCCGGGGCGACGACCACCGACTCCGTCGGGCTCGGAAACGTGGACGAGAGGCTGCGTCGCGCGTTCGGCGACGAGTACGGTCTGGTCGTTGAAACCGCACCCGGAGCCGGGACCAAGGTCACGGTCCGCGTGCCGAAATATGCCCCCGGAGTCCACCCATGACCGCTCCCGCGAGCCCGCCCCGGTTGCGGGTCCTCGTCATCGACGACGAGCGACCCGCCCTCGACGAGCTCTCGTTCCTGCTCCGGCAGGACCCGCGGATCGGCGAGGTGCTCACCAGTGACTCCGCCACCGACGCCCTCCGGGCGCTGCAGGAGATCCAGGTCGACGCCGTCTTCCTCGACATCTCCATGCCGGGCCTGTCGGGGCTCGAGCTCGCTCAGGTGCTGGCCCGCTTCAAGGAGCCGCCGCCGGTCGTCTTCGTGACCGCCCACGACCGTCACGCCGTCGACGCCTTCGAGCTCAACGCCGTCGACTATGTCCTCAAGCCCGTCCGGCCCGACCGGCTCGCCGAGGCCATCCGACGCATCGTCGAGGGCGGTGCCCGGCAGTCCCGCCCCGAAGACCAGATCGCCGTCGAGCTCGGGGGGCGCACCCGCTTCGTGTCCCGCTCCGACATCCGCTACGTCGAGGCGCAGGGCGACTATGCCCGCCTCCACACCGCCGAGGGCAGCCACCTCCTCCGCGCGCCGCTCACCACCTTGGAGCAACAGTGGCGGGAGGCCGGGTTCGTGCGGATCCACCGGTCGCTGCTCGTCTCGCTCCCCCACGTCGAGGAGATCCGCACCGAGGCGGGTCGCTGCACGGTCATCGTCGACGGCCAGGAGCTCCAGGTCTCACGCCGTCACACCCGCGAGCTGCGCGACCTGCTCGTCCGGCGCAACCGCCCGGGTGGGGGCTCGTGAGCTCCGGCGAGCAGCCGCCGCTCCCCCGGGTCCGCGTCACCTCGCCCCGGACCGCGAGCGCCACACGCCGTACGCCCCGGCCGGTGACCACCGAGATCGACGCCCAGACCGAGCTCGGCGAGGTCTATATCCGGTCGCTGCTGCGCACCCAGCTCCGCCTCGCCGTCGGCGTTCTCACCCTGGTGGCGCTGGGGATCGGCGGGCTCCCGCTCCTCTTCCGGTTCGCTCCCCGGCTGGCCGACGTTCCGCTCTTCGGCATGCCGTTGGCCTGGGGGATGCTCGGCTTCGTCGTCTATCCCGTGCTCGTCGTGCTCGGCTGGCTGTTCGTCCGTGGGGCCGAGGCCAACGAGCGGACGTTCGCGGCGATGGTGGGTGAGCCTGACGCCGCGGCCGGCGAGCGGGCCGCGGCCGACCGCCCCGGGAGGCGGCCGTGAACCACGCCACCGGCATCGCGGCCGTCGTCGTGGTGTCGCTGCTGACCGTGGCGATCGGCACCTATGGCCTGCGGATCTCCCGCACCACCTCCGACTTCTTCGTCGCCTCGCGCACCGTCAGCCCCGCACTCAACGCCTCGGCCATCGGCGGCGAATACCTCTCCGCCGCGTCGTTCCTGGGTGTCGCCGGCCTGGTGCTCGCCTTCGGCGCGGAGATGCTCTGGTATCCCGTCGGCTGGACGGCCGGCTATCTCGTCCTGCTCGTGCTCGTCGCGGCGCCCTTGCGGCGGTCCGGCGCCTATACGCTGCCCGACTTCGCTGAGGCCCGGCTCGGGTCCCGCCGGGTGCGCGCCCTCACCTCGACGCTGGTCGTCGGTATCGGCTGGCTCTATCTCATCCCGCAGTTCCAGGGTGCGGGGCTCACGCTGCGGCTCGCCACCGGGCTCGACGCCCGCCTCGGCGGCCTCGTCGTCGCCGTGGTCGTCCTCATCAGCGTGCTGTCCGGCGGCATGCGGTCGGTCACCTTCGTCCAGGCCTTCCAATACTGGCTCAAGCTCACCGCCCTGCTCGTGCCCGTGGTGTTCCTGCTCATCGTCTGGCTGGGCGACGGGTCACCGTCACCCGCCTCGCCGGCCTTCGACGTCGGCGGCTATGCCGGCGACTGGGCCGACCCGCTCGCGGGTGGGGTCGGGCAGAGCGGGCACCCGCTCTATACGACCTACTCGATCATCGTGGCGACGTTCCTCGGCACCATGGGACTACCCCACGTGGTCGTGCGGTTCTATACCAACCCCGACGGCCGGGCGGCCCGGCGTACGACGCTCGTGGTGCTGGGACTGCTCGGGCTGTTCTATGTCCTGCCGCCGATCTATGGCGCGCTCGGCCGGGTCTATGCGGGCGACCTGGTGGCCGACGGGCGCTCCGACGCCGTGGTGCTCTCGCTGCCCCACCGGATGCTCGGTGGGGTGGCCGCGGAGTCGCTCACCGCGCT
>JAGQUE010000129.1:0-2770 GCA_020438665.1 Nocardioidaceae bacterium
GCGGCCCTCCAGCGCGCGGGGATCGACCCCGAGGCCCGCGGCGAGGTCATCGGCATCGCCGACTTCGTGCGGATCACCGAGGAGCTCGCCCGATGACCCGCCCGATGACCCGCCCGGGGATCGTGGTCCGGGCGCCCGCCAAGATCAACCTCCATCTCGGCGTCGGCGGGCCCCGCGAGGACGGGTTCCACCCGCTCGTGACCGTCTATCAGGCCGTCAGCCTCTATGACGACCTCGCCGCCTCCGACGGCGACGACTGGAGCGTCTCCGTCACGACGGCCGACTACATCCATCCAGCGGCCGTGCCCGCGACCGGCGACAACATCGTCGACCGCGCGGGAGCGGCGCTCGCCGCGCTCCACGGGCGGGAACGCACCGGCGCCATCACCATCGACAAGGCCATCCCGATCGCGGGCGGCATGGCCGGCGGCTCCGCCGACGCCGCCGCGGCGCTGGTGGCGCTCGACCGCATCTGGCGGCTCGACACCAGCGACGACGACCTGCTGCGGCTGGCCGCCGACCTCGGCAGCGACGTCCCGTTCGCGCTCATCGGCGGTACGGCGCTCGGCACCGGCCGTGGTGAGCTCGTCGAGCCCGTGCTCGACGAGGGCAGCTGGTGGTGGGTCGTCGTACCCTCGCCACGAGGACTGTCGACGCCGGAGGTCTTCGGCCACTTCGACCGGATGTTCCCAGCCGCCGGCGAGCCCGCACCTGCCGACGACCTCCTCGACGCCGTGGCGACTCGGGACCCGGCCGTGCTGGCCCGGGCGCTCCACAACGACCTCCAACCAGCGGCGCTCGACCTGCGCCCCGACCTGGCCGCCGTGATCGAGAGGGGCGAGGCTGCCGGGGCCCTCAAGGGGATGATCTCCGGCTCGGGGCCCACCGTCCTGCTGCTGTGTGCCCACCGCATCCAGGCCCAGGTCGTGGCGGGGGCGCTGGCGGTGGCCGGCCACGAGGTCGTGTTGGTCGCCAACGGGCCGGTGGCCGGCGCCCACGTGGTGGAGTACGCCTGATGGGCAATCTCCTCAACCTCGAACGCGTGTCCAAGGCCTATGGCATCCGGCCGCTCCTCACCGATGTGTCACTCGGCATCTCCGCCGGGGAGCGGATCGGCATCGTCGGACGCAACGGCGACGGCAAGACCACCCTGCTGCGGGTCATGACCGGGCTCGAGCAGCCCGACGGCGGCCGGGTGTCGCTGGCCCGGGGGCTCACGGTCGGCTTCCTGTCCCAGGGCGACGCGCTCGACGACACCCACACCGTCCGGGAGGCCGTGCTCGGTGGTCGGTCCGACCACGAGTGGGCGGCCGACGCCGGCATGCGCGAGATCGTCGAGGAGCTGTTGGCCGGCGTCCAGCTCGACCGGGCCGTCTCGGGTCTCTCCGGCGGTGAACGCCGCAGGTGCTCGCTCGCCGCCCTGCTCCTGGACCACCACGACCTCATCGTCCTCGACGAGCCCACCAACCATCTCGACGTCGAGGCGGTCGCCTGGCTGGCCGATCACCTGGTCAACCGGCCGTCGGCACTCTTCGTCGTCACCCACGACCGGTGGTTCCTCGACGCGGTCTGCCAGTCCACGTGGGAGGTCCACGACGGCGTCGTCGACGCCTATGAGGGCGGCTACGCCGCGTTCGTCCTCGCCAAGGCCGAGCGCTCACGACAGGCAGCGGCCTCGGAGGCGCGGCGCCAGAACCTCGTCCGCAAGGAGCTGGCCTGGCTCCGACGGGGTGCGCCGGCCCGCACGTCCAAGCCCAAGTTCCGCCTGGACGCCGCGTCGGCGCTCATCGAGGACGTGCCGCCACCGCGCGACCAGCTCGCGCTGACCCGGTTCGCCGCCCAGCGGCTCGGCAAGGACGTCATCGACGTCGAGGACGCCGACCTGCGACGTGGCGAGCGTCAGCTGCTCAGCCACGCCACCTGGCGGCTCGGTCCCGGAGACCGCGTCGGCATCGTCGGCGTCAACGGCGCCGGCAAGACCTCCGTGCTGTCCCTGCTCGCCGGCACACTGCCGCCCGCGGTCGGCAAGGTCAAGCACGGCCGCACCGTCGCGCTCCAGCACCTCACCCAGGAGCTCGACGATCTCGACCCCGAGGCCCGCGTACTCGAGACCGTCGAAGGGATCCGGCGGGTGACCCGCACCGCCGACGGCGAGGTCACCGCCACCTCGTTGCTCGAGCGGTTCGGGTTCACCGGCGACAAGCTCACCACCCGCCTCGGCGACCTCTCCGGCGGCGAGCGGCGGCGTTTCCAGCTGCTCCGCATCCTGCTCACCGAGCCCAATGTGCTCCTGCTCGACGAGCCCACCAACGACCTCGACATCGAGACCCTCAACGTCGTGGAGGACTTCCTCGACGGCTGGCCGGGCACCCTCGTCGTCGTCTCACACGACCGCTACTTCCTCGAGCGGGTCACCGACTCGGTGTGGGCGCTGCTGGGTGACGGTCAGATCTCCATGCTGCCCCGTGGGGTCGACGACTACCTCGATCGGCGTCGCGCCGCCCGCGAGTCGGCCGCGTCAACGGTCACACGTACGTCGACCGCGGGCGCAGGTCCCACGGACGGGGCGGCGGGCGGCAGCGGTCCCGCCAAGACGGGCAGCGCCGAGGAACGGACCGCCCGCAAGACGCTGGCCCGCCTCGACAAGCAGCTGGCCCGGCTGGCCGAGCAGGAGGCCTCCCTCCACGCCGAGATCGCGGAGCACGCCCACGACTATGCGCTGCTCGCCGACCTGTCGGCCCGGCTCGAGGCGGTGACCGCCGAGCGCGAT
>JAGQUE010000129.1:2851-4999 GCA_020438665.1 Nocardioidaceae bacterium
GGGCACCTCGGCGGTCAGGCGAACGGGGACAGCAGCGGCCGGAGCAGGGCGGCGAGCTGACGCTGGTCGCTGGGGGAGAGATCGGCGATGAGGTCGTGCTCCGCGGTGAGCAGCGACTCGAAGGCGCCGTCCACGGCGTGCTTGCCCTCGGGCGTGAGCCGAACCAGGACGCCGCGACGGTCGTCGGGGTCGGGGTTGCGCTCGACGAAGCCGCGGGCGGTGAGGCGGTCGACCCGGTTGGTCATGGTCCCGCTCGTCACCATGGTCTCCCTCAGCAGCCGGCCCGGTGAGAGCTCATAGGGAGCGCCGGCACGTCGCAGGGCGGCGAGGACGTCGAACTCCCACGGCTCGATGCCGAACGCGCTGAAGGCGTCGCGCCGCGCCCGGTCGAGGTGGCGGGCCAGCCGGGTGATCCGGCTGAAGACCTCGACGGGGGCGAGGTCGAGGTCGCCGCGTTCGCGGGCCCAGGCCTCGACGAGCTCGTCCACCTCGTCACGCATGTGGCGATGGTAGCCGATCATCGAGAATCTTGACATCAAGATGATTAGCGTCGACCATTGTCTATCTTGATGTCAAGATAAAGGAGCTGGTGCCGCATGTCTGTCGACGGCCACACCTGGGACCCGGACCGCTATCTCGCCTTCGCCGACGAGCGGTCGCGACCCTTCGTCGACCTGCTGGCGCGCGTCGGCGCCGAGGCGCCTCGCGAGGTGGTCGACCTGGGCTGCGGCCCCGGCAACCTCACCGCCATGCTGTCTCGTCGCTGGCCGCAGGCCCACGTCGTCGGGATCGACAGCAGTGCCGAGATGGTGTCCCGCGCCGAGCCGGGCGAGGGGCTGGAGTTCCGCGTCGCAGACCTGGTGGGCTGGACGGAGGGCCCTGGCGAACCGGTCGACGTCGTGCTCTCCAACGCCACCCTTCAGTGGGTGCCGGATCATCTCGACCTCCTCCCGGCCCTCGTCGATCGGGTCGCGGCCGACGGCTGGCTCGCCTTCCAGGTTCCGGGCAACTTCCACGAGCCCAGCCACACCATCCGGCGGGAGCTGGCGGCCGAGGCGCCCTACGCCGCCCATACGGCGGGGGTCGCGGTGCCGGCGAGCCACGACCCCGAGGTCTATCTCGAGTGTCTCGTCGGTCTGGGGTTGCGGGTCGACGCCTGGGAGACCACCTATCTGCACGTCCTGACCGGCGATGACCCGGTGTTCGGCTGGGTGTCCGGGACGGGTGCGCGGCCGACGCTCCAGGCGCTTCCCGACGAGCTGCGGCCGGCCTTCGAGGCCGAGTTCCGGCGCCGGCTGCGGGCCGCCTACCCGACGCGCGACCATGGCGTCGTACTCCCGTTCCGGCGCGTCTTCGTGGTGGCCCGACGGCCCTGACCGGGCCCTCTCGAGGGCTTCCTGGCCGTGTCTCTTAGGTCACATCACATGCGACCGGCTCCGTCGACAACGGGCTCCCCGGGGTCGGTCCTGACCCCGGCCACCGGTACGGATCGCCTTGTTTTGAGCGGGTTTCGCGACCTCCTATTCGCTTATTCAAGCATGGAGTTGATCATTGACGGTTGAACCTTCTTAGGTCGTCCTGCGTGACCCACAGGACAGCGTGAAACGCTGGCGCCCCGATGCCCCCGGGGGTTCAGTGGAAAACATGAACCCACCACTCAGCAAGAGACTCGTGATCCTCGGGGCGGGCACCGCCGGCACGATGATCGCCAACAAGCTGCACAAGCGGCTGCCTGACTGGAGCATCACGCTGGTCGACAAGGACGACATCCACGACTACCAGCCCGGCTACCTCTTCATCCCCTTCGCGATCAACCACCCGCGCGAGATCCGCAAGACCAAGCGGCCCTACATCGACGACGGCATCGACATCGTGATGAGCGAGATCGAGCTGGTCGACCCCGAGGGTCACGAGGTCCACCTGGCCAACGGCGACAAGCTCGCCTATGACTACCTGGTCGTCGCGACCGGCACGACCCCGCGGCCCGACCAGACCGAGGGCATGCTCGGCCCCGAGTGGCACAAGAGCGTCCTGGAGTTCTATACCTTCGACGGCGCCATCGCGACCCGCAACGCGATGGAGCGCTTCGAGGGCGGCCGCCTGGTCATGCACATCACCGAGATGCCGATCAAGTGCCCGGTGGCGCCG
>JAGQUE010000130.1 GCA_020438665.1 Nocardioidaceae bacterium
GGCCGCGGCCCGGTCGCGACCGTGCTGGTCCAGCGCGGCACGCTCCGGGTCGGCGACTCGATCGTCGCCGGTCCGGCCCACGGCCGCGTCCGCGCGATGCTCGACGAGCACGGCGACCCGATCGAGCAGGCCGACCCGTCGCGTCCGGCGATGGTGCTGGGTCTGAGCGCGGTCCCGGGTGCGGGTCAGAACTTCCTCGTCGTCGACGACGACCGGATCGCCCGCCAGATCGCCGAGAAGCGTGAGGCGCGCGAGCGGGCGGCCCTGCAGGCGCAGCGCCGTGTGCGTCGCACACTCGAGGACTTCATGGCCTCCATGGAGAAGGGCGAGAGCCAGGAGCTCAACCTCATCCTCAAGGGCGACGTGTCCGGTTCGGTCGAGGCCCTCGAGGACTCGCTGGCCAAGATCGACGTCGGTGACGAGGTGTCGCTGCGCGTCATCGACCGCGGTGTCGGTGCGATCACCGAGACCAACGTCATGCTGGCCGCCGCCTCCGACGCGATCATCATCGGCTTCAACGTCCGCCCGCAGGGCAAGGCGACGGAGCTGGCCGACCGCGAGGGGGTGGAGATCCGCTACTACTCGGTGATCTACCAGGCGATCGACGAGATCGAGGCGGCACTCAAGGGCATGCTCAAGCCCGAGTTCGAGGAGCACGTCCTCGGCCAGGCCGAGATCCGCGAGATCTTCCGCTCCTCCAAGCTCGGCAACATCGCGGGCTGCATGGTCAAGTCGGGGACGATCCGACGCAACGCCAAGACGCGGCTCATCCGCGACGGCGCGGTCGTGGCCGACAACCTCGACGTGGCCTCGCTGCGTCGCGAGAAGGACGACGTCACCGAGGTCCGCGAGGGCTTCGAGTGCGGTCTGGTGCTCCGCAACTACCAGGACATCAAGATCGACGACGTGGTCGAGTTCTTCGAGATGAAGGAGATCCCGCGCGCCTGAGGCGTGCTGGCGCCGCGCCCCTCAAGGGGTGCGGCGCCGCTCGTCGTGCAAGCGTCCGGATCTCGAGCGTGCTCAGGAGGCACTGAATGACCAGCCCGCGCATCCGCAAGATCGCCGACCGGATCCAGGTCGTCGTGGCGGAGATGCTGGAGCGACGGATCAAGGACCCGCGGCTCGGCTTCGTCACCGTGACCGACGTCCGGCTCACCGGCGACGCCCAGCAGGCAACGGTCTTCTATACCGTGCTCGGCGAGGGCGACGGAGCCCGGGCCGGCTCCGCCGCGGCCCTGGAGTCGGCCAAGGGACTGCTTCGTTCCGAGGTCGCCAAGCAGCTCGGGATGCGACACGCGCCGAGCCTGGAGTTCGTCCACGACGCCCTGCCCGAGACGGCCCGCCACCTTGACGAGGTGCTGGCCCGGGCCAAACAGTCCGACGAGGAGGTCGCGGCCCGCCGGGCCGGGGCCGCCTTCGCCGGCGAGCCGGACCCTTACAAGAAGCCTGTCGACGAGGACCTCGACGAGGCCGCCGAGGGCGTCGACGTGATGCCGGACGAGGATGCCTGAGCCCGAGGCCGAACCCGTCTCCGGCCTGCTCGTCGTCGACAAGGCCGGCGGCATGACGTCCCACGATGTCGTGGCCCGGATACGCCGCCTGGCCGGGACCCGCAAGGTCGGCCACGCCGGCACCCTGGACCCGATGGCGACGGGGGTGCTCGTCGTCGGTGTCAACCGGGCGACCCGACTGCTGGGTCACCTCATGGTGACCGAGAAGGCCTATGACGCGACCATCCGGCTCGGCGAGTCCACCACGACCGACGATGCCGACGGCGAGTCACTCCAGCGCGCCACGACGCGCGGAGTCACCGATGCCGCGATCCTCGCCGCCCTCCGCACGTTGGAGGGTGAGATCGACCAGGTGCCGTCGGCCGTGTC
>JAGQUE010000131.1 GCA_020438665.1 Nocardioidaceae bacterium
GCGTCGATGGCGGGGAGGGCGGCGCGGAGCGGGGTCGCGAAGCGCTCCACCCGCCGTACGACGAGCGCGGCGAGCTCGGTCTCGAACGGAGCGCCCGGCTCGAACGGCGGTTCGTCCGGAAGCATCGCGAGAGTCCGGAATGCCGGATCGCCGGGAATCTCCGCCAACGCCGCCAAGGCCTCGAGCACGGGATCGATGAGGCCGGGCGCGAGCTGCGGTGAGGTGCCGTCGGCCCGCCACAGCGGCTCTCCCGCCAGGTGGAGCTCGATGGTCACCGGGGTGCCATCGACATCACGAAGGTCGAGGATCCTGGGCATCGCAACGGTGGCGGTGCTCGGCCGACGAGCATGCACCGCGTCGTGGAACTCGCGCAACCTGAGCAGATCGGCCATGTTGCGGCCGGACCAGACCTTGGCCACCGTGCCGTCGCCGAGGTCCACGACGGTGCCTTCCATCCCAGAGCCGAGCACCTCCCGATGGCGCAGCCCAGCGCGTCGGAGCACCTCCAACGCCTGAAACGGGTCCCCTGGCACGCTGGCAGGCTCGCACAGGCCGGGGCATCCCCGCACACCGCTCCACCAAAGGGCTCCCGGTGGCGGTTCAGGCCCGCTTCATCGCCCGGATGTGCCGTCGGAGCTTGCGAGGCAGCTCGGCGGCGATGAGGGGCTCCCGCTCTGCCAGGTTCCTACGTTCGCCTCGATCGGCAGCGAGGTTGTCGAGCCCGATCTTTCCCGTCCTGAGTCGCTTGATGAGCTTGTAGTCGCCGGAGCGGATGGCCGCGGCCTGGGCCCGCCGGTCCGCATGGGGACCTCGCAGAAGCGGACCTGATTGGCGGCGGCGGTCATGACCGGCCGTTCTGGGCCAGAACCGTGTTGACCATGTAGTCGACGAACTCGTCGGGTTGTTCCCACAGTGGTCGATGTCCGGAATGGTCGAGGATGATCACGTCCTTGGTCGGCGCGTCGAGCATCGAGTACCACTCACGGAACGGCTCGGCGCGGCCGCGGGCCTCGTGCGCTCCTTGCACGAAGTACATCGGGATTCGCAGGCTGGTCGCAGTCGTTCGGAAGTCGATGTCCTGGAGCTGGGGATAGAGCGCAGCGAAGGTGTCCATGAACGCGCCGAGGACGTGGACCTGGTCGATGAGGGCGTACTCCTGGACGAGGAGGTTCTCAGACATCTGCCCGGCGCCCTCGGAGTTGCCGCTGTGGTCGTAGGGGTAGACATCAGCCTCATGCGACAGGGCCGTCTCGTAGGGGAACATCGAGTCGTAGGGCGGTGGTCCCGCTTGTTCGAGCTGTCGGGCGAGGTCGCCTGCGCCGGTTCGGGTCGCCCAGGCCAGGGTGTCGTCATAGAAGATGCGGTCGGTTTCACGTTGGCTGACCATCTGACCGGCACCGATGAACGCACGGTAGAGCTCTGGCCTCTCCTGCACGGCGAGGACGCCGAGCGTCGTACCCCAGGACTGCCCCAGCAGATAGATGTCCTCGGTGTCGAACCGTGCTCGCAGGTAGTTGGTGACAGCGATGGTGTCCGAGATGTAGCCCGGCAGGGTCACGCTGTCGGTGGGGTCAAGCTCGTCGTACGACGTCCCTGCTCCACGCTGGTCCCAGGTGGCGACGGTGAAGTGCTCCTCGAGGCCCGACAGATGGCGGCGCATCGCCCCGAGCTCAGAGCCTCCGGGTCCTCCGGCAAGGAAGAGCAGCACGGGGTTCTCGGTGCTCGCCCCCCGGATCATCAGGCCGAGCTCGTGGCCGTCGACGTCGACCGTGGTCAGCTCGGCCACCGATCCCGAGATGGGCTTCCCGTCCGGGCCGGTGATCGGGGCCGTCGTCGCGGGTCGGGCCAGTCCCACCATCAGCACGCCGAGGGCGAGGGCGACGAAGGCCGCCCCGGCGCGTCGGACGGCTCGTGCCGAGCGACCCGACGTGTCCGGCGGGACGGCGGTCCACGCGCGGGTGAGGCCGGCGCCCACCGCCGCCCCGAGCGCCATCGGCAGGAGGGACACCAAGGCGTGGAAGCCCCGGCCGGTGATCAGGGCGATCGTCCCGTAGAAGCTGGCGTGGATGCCGTCGACCATGGGGCCGTCGACGCGTAGCCGGGTCAGCTCGAGTGCGGCGGCGAAAGCTGCCGGCGCCAGGAGCATCGCCCAGCGGCTGCGCAGGACGATCCCCGCGCCCAACCCGACGGCGAGGCTGAGAATGATCGACCAGATCGCCGCGCCCGAAGTCAGCGGTCCACGCGGGGTCCATATGCCGGCCGCCACCCCCCAGGCCGCGGCGAGCCCGGCGGCCGTCACCGCGGCCGTGCCGGCGTGGCCCCGCACGTGTGGGTGCCTTCGGGGATTGCAAGGAGAGTCGGGAGGCGAGGCCGTCCGGCGCAGGCTGGTCCGGGGCTCGTCGTCGAAATGCGTGCTCATGGTGTTGCTCCTGGTTTCTGACGTGGTGCCACCACGCTCGTCGGCTTGGCGGCCCCTGTCGTCCCCCTGGGCGCTCGGTCCCTCCTCTGCAGGGGGACCCGACGGTCCTCCCACAGGGGGACGCAGAGCAGGAGTGGCGGCGGTACGGTCGGAAGGTGAGCGGCTGGGCCCGTGCCGACTGGAGTCACCCAAGGAATCTGGGGTGGCTCGCTGTCGATGCCGTGGTCGCCGTCTTGTTCACGTGGATCACGGTCGTGTCGCTGCGCAGCGATGCCTATGTGGCCCAGTACGGCGCGGTCGAAGGAGCGAGCTGGCTGCTCGCCTTGAGTCCCAACGTCCTGCTGCTCGTGAGACGGCGCCTCCCGGTGATCACGCTGGGTGTGGCCACCCTGCTGTACCTCGTCGCCAGCGTCACTCACGGAGACAGCAACGCCCCGCTCGCCATTCCGTTCTTCGCCTATTCAGTGGGACTGACCCGGCCCCCACGCGTCTCCGCCACAATCGTGGGTCTTGCTGCTCTGGCCCTGTCCACCGCGACGTTCTATGGGCCAGGTGACCCCGATGCCCTCGTCATCGTCGTGTGGTTCTTGTTGTTCGGGATCGGGTGGGGGGTTGGCCTCACCATCCGCCAGAACCAGGTTCGGGCGGCACGCCTGGCCCTGGCGGTCGACGACCTCGAAGCGCAGCAGGCCCAGATCGCGGCCGGCGCCGCCGCCGACGAGCGGGCGCGGATCGCCCGCGAGCTGCATGACGCCGTCGGCCACGCCGTCAACGTCATAGTCCTGCAAGCCGGGGCAGCGCGGCTGTCCCATGACCCCGACAAGGCCTTCGATGCGCTCCGGGAGATCGAGGGTCTCGGCCGCAGCGCCCTGAGCGATCTGGACCACATGCTCGGTCTACTCGACGACAGCGACGCCCCCAGGCGTGACCCGGCCAAGACCAGCGCCGACATCGCAACCATGGTCGCGGAGCTGCGGTCCGCCGGCGCGGACATCACCCTGCACGACGACAGCCCCGCCCTGGTGGGCCGTCACGTCGGAGCCGCGGCGTACCGGATCGTCCAAGAGGCCCTGACCAACGCGCTCAAGCACGCCGGCCCCGCGCACATCGACGTCACCGTCTCCTGCCTACCGACCCAGCTGCGCATCCTCGTCATCGATGACGGCCGAGCCGTGCCGGGCGACCACCCGATTCGCGGAGGACGCGGGATCGCCGGCATGGCCGAGCGAGCCCACGTCCTCGGTGGGCGACTCACCGCCGGCCCGGCCCCGGGCGGAGGGTTCCGCGTCGAGGCGGTCCTGCCGCTGACGACGCAGGACCGGCAGGCCACACCAGGGCCCGTTCTGCAGCACGAGGACGTGGGGCGATGACGATCAGCGTTCTGGTCGTCGATGACGACACCCTCGTCCGGGCCGGGCTCCGGCTGATGATCGAGACCCAGGACGACCTCGTCGTGGCCGCCGAGGCGGCGACGGGCGACGAGGCCGTCGATCTGGCACGCGCGCTCCGGCCAGACGTCGTGCTCATGGACATCCGCATGCCTGGCACCGACGGGATCGAGGCCACCCGGCGGATCACCGATTCCGTGCACGTCGATGGGGCCCCGCCTCCCCGCGTCGTCATTCTGACCACGTTCGAGATCGACCAGTACGTCTTTGACGCCGTACGCGCGGGGGCCAGCGGCTTCTTGCTCAAGCGCACCCCTCCAGAGGACCTGCTGGAAGGGATTCGCACCATCGCCGAGGGAGATGCACTGCTCTCACCGTCCGTCACACGCCGCCTCATGAGTGAGTTCGCCAGGGCCACGGTAGGCAGGCCGGCCACCGACATCAGCAACCGAGAGCTGAACCGGCTGACAGACCGGGAGCGTGAGGTCCTCATCCACATCGGCCACGGCCTGGCCAACCGCGAGATCGCCCAGCAGCTGCACCTGGGCGAGAGCACCGTCAAGACCCACGTCAAGCGGATCCTGATGAAGCTGGCACTTCGCGACCGGGTCCATGCGGTCGTGTACGCCTACGAGACAGGACTGCTGGCACCCCGCACCCCGGGCGACTGACTATCACGCCGGTGCCGCTTCTCTCAGCGGTCAACCGGGACTCGGCCACCTTCTTCGATCGTGGGAGGGGTGGGTGGCAGGCTCTTGGCATGACGCGTGACGAGGTTGGGAACGAGGGCCCGGGTCGGATGGGTGGCACGCCCGAGCGGCCAGCACGCTTCTTCGACACCCCTGAGGAGTTCGGTGCCTGGCTGGCGCTGCACCACGACACCGCCACCGAGTTGTGGATGGGGTTGAACAAGAAGCACGTCCCTGATCGCGGCCTGACGTGGGAGCAGGCGGTGCCAGAGGCTCTTTGTTGGGGGTGGATCGACTCGCTGGCCCAGCGCATCGACGACGACACCCGGCGGCAGCGGTGGACCCCGCGCAAGAAGACCTCCCGCTGGAGCAAGGTCAACCTCGACCTTGTCGAGAGGTTGCGCGCCGAAGGGCGGATGCAACCCAGCGGGTTGGCGATCTGGGAGCAGCGGCGTCGCGATGAGGTGGGCTACAGCTATCGAGACCTGGAGGCAGGGCTCCCCGAGCCCTACGCCACTCGACTGGCTGCCTCTCCCGCGGCCGCCGCCTTCTGGGAGGCATCGACCGGGTCCTACCGCAGGGTCTGCACCGTGTGGGTGATCTCGGCCAAGCAGCAGTCCACCCGCGATCGACGGATGGCCCAGCTGATCGAGTGCTGCGCCGCCGGCGAGCTCGTCCCGAACCAGGGCTACGGCGAGGTGCCGAGATGGGTGCAGCGCGCTGCCGCGGCCGCCCAGGCAGCGCGGCGGTCCTGACCCACGACGCGGGTCGCGGCCAAGGCCCCGACCGGTGACGTCAGGGTAAGGGCCCCACCAGCGACCGAGGGCGACCGCTGCGACAGCGCTCAGTCGCCACGGCGCCCGGTCATGACCGATTGCCCACCCGACCAAGGCAAGCGCAGCTGCTGCGAGGATCAGACCCGAGAGCATCGCAGGGTCTGGGAGACGTACCAGACGGACCCCTTCGGCGAGAGGGACAGCGATGAGTAGTCCCCAGCCGATGGCCCTGACGAGGCCACCGCGCTCAGCTCGGCTGGCGCCCCCAAGGACACCGCCGAGCGCGCCCAACCAGTACGCCGACGGCAACGCACGCACCGGGCCGAGCCGATACTGATGGGTGAGTGTTCCCCAGGCGACGCCGATGGCGTCGGCACCGAGCTGGTCAC
>JAGQUE010000132.1 GCA_020438665.1 Nocardioidaceae bacterium
GTCGAAGCGGGTCAGGTTGCCGCACCCGGCACAACGCCAGCGATGCGTCTCGTCGGGAAGGGCGATGCTCACGTCCCCACCCTAGACAGCCAGGCGGAGATCGCCGGTGTGACCTGCACCGCTGAGACGACCGGGGCGCCGGCCACGCGGGCGCGCCGCCGCGGCATTGTCCGTGGCTCCCTCTAGCGTCGCTGACATGACGGGTCCGAGCACGCTGTCGCGGTGGGAGTCGCAGCGCAGCTTCGACGAGCTCGGCCGGCCGTTGCGCGACNNCCTTCTGCGTGGTGGACCTCGAGACCACCGGTGGCTCCGCCCAGGCCGGGTCGATGATCACCGAGATCGGGGCGGTCAAGGTGCGCGGCGGCGAGATCCTCGGCGAGTTCCAGACCCTGGTCAACCCGCACACCGCGATCCCCGCGTTCATCGCCGTCCTCACCGGGATCACCAACTCGATGGTCGCCTCGGCTCCCCCCGTCGAGTCGGCCCTCCCGGCGTTCCTGGAGTTCGCGTCGGGCTGTGTGCTCGTCGCCCACAACGCTCCGTTCGACGTGGGGTTCCTGCAACACTTCGCCGCCCAGCAGGGCCGGCCCTGGCCGGCGTTCGAGGTGGTCGACACAGCTCGGCTGGCGCGCCGCGTGGTGACCCGGGACGACGCACCCAACTGCAAGCTGTCGTCCTTGGCCCAGGCCTTCAACGCGTCGACGACGCCCAACCACCGCGCCCTATCCGATGCCCGAGCCACCGTCGACGTGCTCCACGGTCTGCTCGCACGACTCGGCGGCCTGGGCGTCCACACCCTCGAGGAGCTGCAGACCTACTCCTCGCGCGTCGCGCCCGCCGTACGCCGCAAGCGCCACCTCGCCGAGCCGCTCCCCCATGCTCCCGGCGTCTACCTGTTCCGCGACGACCAGGGCCGGGTGCTCTATGTCGGCACCTCCCGTGACCTCCGCAACCGCGTGCGCAGCTATTTCACCGCCTCCGAGACGCGGACCCGGATCGGTGAGATGGTCGGGCTCGCCGCGTCCGTGGACGGCATCGAGTGCGCGACCGCGCTCGAGGCGGAGGTCCGCGAGCTGCGCCTCATCGCCGAGCACAAGCCGCGCTACAACCGTCGCTCCCGTTTCCCGGAGAAGATGCACTTCGTCAAGCTGACGCGGGAGCCGTGGCCGCGGCTCTCGCTCGTCCGCCGGGTGCTCGACGACGGCGCCGACTATCTCGGACCGTTCAGCTCCAAGAGGACCGCCGAGAAGGCGCTGGCCGCGCTCCACGAGGCATTCCCGGTGCGGCAGTGCTCCGACCGACTGCCACGAGAGCCGTCCCGTTCGTCCTGCGTGCTGGCGGAGATGGGTCGTTGCCTCTCGCCCTGCGACGGGAGCACCGACGTCGACACCTATGCCGACCTGGTGGCCCGCCTGCGCCACGCGATCGTCCACGACCCCGACGACGTCGTCGGCGTCATCCAGGCCAGGATGGCGGGGTTGTCGGAGGATCAGCGCTATGAGGAAGCCGGGGTTCATCGCGACCGCCTCGGGGCCTTCTTGCGCTCGGCCTCCCGGACCCAGCGCCTGACGTCGTTGACGGCGCTCGCCGAGGTGGTGGCCACCCGCTGCGATGACCGCGGGAGCTGGCAGGTCCACGTCATCCGACACGGACGGCTGGCCGCGGCCGGAGTGATCCCGCCCGGCGCCAACGCCCACCACTACGTCGCCCAGCTTCGCGCGGCCGCCGAGACCGTGGCCGGTGGACCCGGGCCGGTGCCCGCCGCGACCGCGGAGGAGACCGAGAAGGTGCTGCGCTGGCTCGAGGCACCGGGCGTCCGGCTGGTCGACATCGACGGCCCCTGGACGTGTCCGGTCCGGGGGGCGGGGCGCCACCTCGCCCTCCATGACGCCGTCGAGCGGTCGCGGCTCTCGTTGGTGCCGTTCGACGAGAGACGTGAGCTCGCCACGGTTCACCGACCCGGTGCGTGAGGTGGGCCCAGCGCCAGCGCTAGGCTCGCGTCCATGATCACCGCCATCGTGTTCGTGAAGGCCGACGTCGCCCGTATCCCCGAGGTGGCCGAGGGCATCGCCGCGCTGGACGGGGTCAGCGAGGTCTACTCCGTGACCGGCCAGATCGACCTGATCGCCCTGGTCCGGGTGCGCAACCACGAGGACGTCGCCGCCGTGGTGGCCGACCGGCTCAACAAGGTCCCCGGCGTCACCTCCACCGAGACCCACATCGCTTTCCGCGCCTATTCGCGCCACGACCTCGAGGCGGCGTTCTCGGTCGGTCTGGACTGATCAACCCGCCGGCCGCAACAGCAGGCGGCGGCGTCCAGAAATGTCCGATCGGACCAGCTTTACCCAATTCCACGATTCCGCCACGAGCGGCCCCGTGCCCCGCCTAACGTGAGTCTGATTCCGTCCGGACAGACAAGGGAGCTCACGGGGTGTCGATCAACAGTCCGGCGTCCGCGCGCCTTCGGGTGACGCTGGCCGCGCTTGCAGCACTGCTCATGGTCGGCCTGCCACAGGCACCCGCCACGGCTCGGGCGGCCCTCGCCGCACCACAGGACCTCACCCCGGACTCCGTGGCGGTCGACGACATTCCAGTGCTCAGTTGGAGCCGCGTCTCCGGTGCCACGAGCTACACCGTGGAGGTGTCCACCTCGGCCAGCTTCAGCACCACGCTGTGGACCGCCTCGACGGCCAACCACCAGGCGGTGCCCACCAAGCAACTGCCTGCCTCGAGCGTCTATTGGCGCGTGCGTGCGACCGCCGGCGCCCTGGCCGGCCCCTGGGCCACCGCCTCGATCGACCGCAACGCCCTGGCCGGCCCGACCCAGATCGGTCCCGAGGACGGCACCATCCTCGACCAGCCGGAGGAGCCGGTGCTGCTCACGTGGACGGCTGTCCGTGGTGCGAAGGAGTACGTCGCGGAGGTGTCCAAGGACGCGACGTTCGCCGATCAGGGCCTCAAGAAGGCCTACACCCAGAAGACCACGTCGCTGGTCGTGCCCAACCCCCAGGTCGCCCAGCCCTACTACTGGCGGGTGCGGGCCACCTACGACACGGGCATCTTCTCCCAGTGGTCCGACACCCGCACATACCAGATCGGCGGGCTTGCCAAGCCGCAGCTGACCAGCCCCGCCGACGGACCGTTCACGAATGTCACCGACGTCGTCCTCGACTGGGAGCCCGTGCTGGGGGCTCGTGCCTACAACGTCCAGGTCAGCACGGACCAGAACTTCAGCACGCTGGACGGCCACGCGGAGTCCGTCACAGGCACCCGTTACTCACCGCCGATCACGCTTGCCAACGACCAGTACTACTGGCGGGTGCAGCCCATCGACGCCCAGGGAAACACCCTCGACTGGGGTGCCGTCGACGTCTGGACCTTCCGCCGCCACTGGCCCGACCAGCCCACGCTGCAGGTTCCGGCCGACAACGCCGTCATCGGTGACCCGCCGACCTTCCAGTGGAGCCCGGTTCACAAGGCGAGTTCCTACACCCTTCAGATCAGCACGACCGACACCTTCGAAGCGGTCAGCTCCAAGACGGTCAACCTCAACACCGTGCACACCACCTACGTGCCGGTCACCGGAGGCTGGCTCCCCACGGCTGCGAGCGGGGGCAGCTACTACTGGCGTGTGCAGGCGACCGACGGCCCCAAGAACGTCAAGACCGACCTCATCGTGTCCGAGGTCCACCACTTCATCTACGACCCGACCCAGGTGACGCTGGTGTCCCCTGCTCCCGGGGCCAGCGTCGAGGTCCCGACCCTGACCTGGAACCCGGTGGCCGGCGCACAGAGCTACATCGTCAGCGTCACACCGGTCGGTGCCGGCGCCTCCATCGGCAGCTTCGAGACGTTCACGACGTCGTTCACACCTCGCATCGAGCTGATCCCTGGGACCTACCGCTGGCAGGTGCGCACCAAGTCGGAGTCCGGAACCCTCGGGACCGGGACGCTGTTGCAGAGTCAGCAGACCTTCACCGTCGTCGATCCGACTGCGACACCACAGGCAACACCCGAGCCGACGGCGGTCGATGAGCGCGGCTCGCGAGGCCCATCGCTCGCCTGGACCCCGGTTGCCGATGCCACCATCTACAAGGTGCTCGTGCGACGCCAAGGATCATTCGGCTGGACCTACCTGCCGGAGACGTTCTTCTACCCGACCGGAGATGACGCCAAGAGGACCTTCACCAGCCCCGGCACCTATGAGTGGTACGTCGAGGCCTATCAGGGATCGTCGTTCATCTCCCAGTCGAGCTCGACATCGACTTACACCATCTCCCCGCTCGCGACCGTGGCCGGGCAGCACCTGTC
>JAGQUE010000133.1:0-4131 GCA_020438665.1 Nocardioidaceae bacterium
GTTCTTCGGCCATCCCGAGGTCTATATCCTGGCGCTGCCGTTCTTCGGCATCGTCACCGAGATCATTCCCGTCTTCAGCCGCAAGCCGATCTTCGGCTACATCGGCCTGGTCGGGGCGACCCTGCTCATCGCCATGTTGTCGGTGGCGGTCTGGGCACACCACATGTTCGTCACCGGGGCGGTCGATCTCGACTTCTTCTCGGGGATGACGTTCCTGATCGCCGTACCGACCGGGGTCAAGTTCTTCAACTGGATAGGCACGATGTGGGGCGGATCCGTGTCCATGGACACCCCGCTGCTGTGGACGATGGGCTTCTTGACCACCTTCCTCTTCGGGGGGCTGACCGGCGTCATCCTGGCCTCGCCACCGCTGGACTTCCACGTCTCCGACTCCTACTTCGTGGTGGCCCACTTCCACTACACGATCTTCGGCACCGTGGTCTTCGCGATGTTCGCGGGCTTCTATTTCTGGTGGCCCAAGTTCACCGGCCGGATGCTCGACGAGGGCCTGGGCAAGATCCACTTCTGGCTGACCTTCGTAGGCTTCCACACGACGTTCCTCGTCCAGCACTGGCTGGGCGTGGAGGGCATGCCGCGGCGCTACGCCGACTACCTGCCCTCCGACGGCTTCACCACCCTCAACCAGATCTCGACGATCGGAGCGTTCCTGCTGGCCGCCGCGATGCTGCCGTTCCTCTACAACGTCTACAAGTCACGCAACTCCCCGATGGTCGAGGTCGACGACCCCTGGGGCTGGGGCCGCTCCCTGGAGTGGGCCACGTCCAGTCCGCCGCCACGCCACAACTTCCACTCGCTGCCCCGGATCCGGTCCGAGTCTCCGGCCTTCGACCTGCACCACCCCGAGGTGGCAGCGCTCGAGCTCGAGCAGCACGAGGCGGAGCTCAAGGAGGTCGAGCGGTGAAGGTCGAGACCTGGGTCTTCCTGGCCACGACGCTCTTCTTCCTGATCGTCACCCCGATCTATTGGGTCGCCACCTCCTCGGGCCGCTACCTGGGCGGCAACGGCGACTGGACCGGCTTCACCGCGCTTGCGATGACGACCCTGCTGTCGGCGATGATCACCATCTACCTCGGCTTCCACGCCCGGCGGATGGATGCCCGTCCCGAGGACCGCGCGGACGCCGAGATCGCGGACGGTGCCGGCGAGCTGGGCTTCTTCCCGCCGTTCTCCTGGTGGCCCTTCTGGAACGCCCTGTGCTTGGCGGCCATGGTCTATGGCGTCGCCATGCACGCCTGGTGGCTGTTCATCATCGGCGGTGGTCTCGGCATCGTCGCCGTCAGCGGGCTGGTGTTCGAGTACTACCGCGGGGAGCACGCCCACTGAGAGACGTTCCACGCACACGTGTGACCGCCCGCCGCCCGACACCGGGGCGGCGGGCGGTTCACGCTTTGGGGGAGCCTGCCCGGGGTCGCTACCCTGGGGGCACACGGCGGTTCTGCTGAGGGGGATTCCTGCTTTGACGTTCGTCCGACCTGCGCCCACGACCCGGCGTCGCCCCGTTCCGGGGCTGGCGGCGGTGGTGGGGCTCGCCCTGGTGACCACCACGCTGTCTGCGTGTCAGTCGTCCGAGGCGGTGCCCGGCACCGACGCGTCCGGCGGAGCATCGTCGAGTGCGGCCGCCGACACGCCGTCCCCCCAGCCGGCCCCTCCGGTGCGCATCCACACCAACGTCAAGCGTCACGCCCAGGACGTCCCGGTGTCGACGGTGGTCACCGTCAAGGCCACCGACGGGACCCTCGACTCGGTGGCGGTGCGAGCCGGCACGACATCGGTGCCCGGTGAGCTGTCGGCCGACGCAACCGTGTGGACCGCCAGCGAGCGGCTCGACCCGGGGGTCGACTACTCCGTGCGGGCCGTGGGCGCCAATGCCGATGGCGTGACCGCGCGCAAGCGGAGCAGCTTCCACACCCAGGAGCTCACCCTCGACCAGCAAATCTATCCCTCGGTCGCCCCGCTGCAGGGCGAGACCGTCGGAGTGGGCATGCCCGTGATCGTCACCTTCGACCTTCCGGTGCAGGACAAGGCCGAGTTCGAGAAACACATGACCGTGACGAGCAGCCCGGCCCAGCGCGGCTCGTGGCGGTGGATCAGTGACACCGAGGCCCACTGGCGCCCGGCGCACTACTGGAAGGCCCACAGCACGGTCAACGTCGACGTCGCCATCAACGGCCTGCCGGCCGGCAACGGCCTCTATGGCCAGGAGAGCCGCCAGATCTCCTTCAAGGTCGGGGACGCCCACATCTACAAGGTCAACGCCCAGACCGACCAGATGAAGGTCTACAACAACGGCAAGCTGCTCAACACACTGCCGATCACGACGGGCAAGCCCGGGTTCACCACGCGCTCCGGGGTCAAGGTCATCATCGAGAAGTTCCGCACCAAGCGGATGAACTCCGAGACCGTCGGCATCCCGCAGGACAGCCCGGAGGCCTACGACATCAACAACGTCGAGTACGCCATGCGGGTGACCTACTCCGGGGAGTTCATCCACGCCGCCCCCTGGTCGGTCGGCTCCCAGGGCTACGCCAACGTCAGCCACGGCTGCACGGGCATGTCGACATCCAATGCCGGCTGGCTCTATGCCATGTCGGTTCGGGGAGACGTCGTCGAGTACACCGGGACCGACCGGCCGATGACGCTGACCAACGGCTACGGCGACTGGAACCTGTCCTTCAAGGACTACCGCAGGGGCTCCGCCCTCCG
Source organism: Nocardioidaceae bacterium (assembly GCA_020438665.1). The sequence continues at coordinate 2,725 of JAGQUE010000133.1, forward strand.
CTGAGGCCCCTCAGTGCCTCTCTGAGCGGCGTCCAGGGCCCAGAACGACCTCTCGGCCCCGCCCGAAGGATCCGGGCGTGGCCGAGAGGGGCCGACGGAGGAACTGCGTCAGCGCAGCGGCTCGTCGTCGGCGGCGTGCAGGTTGTGGCCGTCGAACTGGTGTCCGTCGGCCGGGTGGGCCAGCGTCGACTGGAGCTCGAGCTCGTGGTCGGCGTGGTGGTGGCCCTCCTCGAGCTCCTCCGCGGTCGGTTTCTGGATGTTGTCGGCGAAGTTGAGCGCCGACAGCCGGGCCCGAAGCCGCTGTGACCTGGTGCCGGGAGCGGCCACGCCGTTCTCGTCCGTGGCGGACTCGAGGGCATAGACCTCCTCACGGTCCCGACCCGCGGTGAGGGTGTAGGCGCGCTCCTCGGAGACCGGCAGATGCCGCTCGGAGTAGCCTCCCTCGGCCGACCGCATGATCACGCCGGTCTCATAGCCGTGGAGCAGCAGGTCGCGATCGTGACGCTGCAGCGAGATGCACCAGCGTCGGGTGATGAAGAACGCGAGCACCGGCAACACGAACACCGCAACGCGGTTGATGTAGGTGAGCTGGTTGATGCTCAGGTTGAACGTGATCGCGATGATGTCGTTGCCGCCGGCCTCCCACAGCACGCCATAGAAGGTCATCAGCGCCACCATGGTCGCCGTCCGCGTCGGAGCGTTGCGCGGCCGCTGGAGCAGGTGGTGCTCACGCTTGTCGCCGGTGATCCACGCCTCGATGAACGGGAGGCTGACGAGGATCGCCGTCATCACGCCGGGCAGCACGATGATCGGCAGGAAGACGTTCCAGGCGATCGTGTGGCCGAACAGATGGGTCTCCCAGCCGGGCATGATGCGCAGGGCGCCATCGGGCCAGCCCATGTACCAGTCGGGCTGGGAGCCCGCGGTGACCTTGGACGGGTCGTAGGGGCCGAACTTCCACACCGGGTTGATGCTGAGCAGACCACCCATCAGCGCGGTCATACCGAAGACGACGAAGAAGAAGCCGCCAGCCTTGGCCATATAGACCGGGAGCATCGGATAGCCGACGACGTTCTCCTCGGTCCGGCCCGGGCCGGGCCACTGCGTGTGCTTGTGATAGACGAGCAGCAGCATGTGGGCCGCCACGAGAGCGAGCAGCAGGCCCGGGATCAGCAGGATGTGGATGGCATAGAGGCGCGGGATGATCGACTCGCCCGGGAACTCGCCGCCGAAGAGCAGGAACGACATATAGGTGCCGACCACGGGGATGGACTTCATGAAGCCGTCCGCGGCGCGGATGCCGGTGCCGCTGAGCAGGTCGTCGGGCAGGGAGTAGCCCGTGAAGCCCTCGAGCGCACCGAGCAGGAGCAGCAGGGTGCCGATGACCCAGTTGAGCTCACGCGGCTT
>JAGQUE010000133.1:4266-4398 GCA_020438665.1 Nocardioidaceae bacterium
CCGACATCTGGATGCCGCGCAGCTGGTTGTAGGAGCCCATGTACTCGACTTCGCTCATGCTGGGCTTGAACCAGAGCGTGAGCAGGACGCCGGTGATGAGCAGGACCACGAAGCTCCACAGGGCGATCTCGC
>JAGQUE010000134.1:0-5688 GCA_020438665.1 Nocardioidaceae bacterium
GTGGATCGTGCCGGGTCCAGGCGACCAGACCGGAGTCGACGTTGGGGGCCGGCCAGAAGACGTTGCGGCCGACCGCGCCGGCTCGGCGTACGTCGGCATACCAGGCGGCCTTGACCGACGGGACGCCATAGGTCTTGGAGCCGGGGCCCGCGGCAAGGCGGTCGGCGACCTCGGCCTGCACCATCACCAGGCCATGGCGGAGCGACGGGAGGACCGAGAGCAGGTGGAGGAGCACAGGCACCGACACGTTGTAGGGGAGGTTGGCGACCAGGGCGGTGGGCGCCGGGCCGGGGATCGCGTCGACGCGGAGCGCATCGGCCGTGACCAGGGTGAACCGCTCCGCGGCCCCCGGAGCACAGGAGGCGACCGTGGCTGGGAGCGCCGCCGCGAGCGTCTCGTCGACCTCGATGGCGACCACGTGCGCACCCGTCTCGAGGAGCGCCAGAGTGAGCGAGCCGAGGCCCGGCCCGACCTCCACCACGACGTCGTCGGCACTCACGCCGGCCTCGCGGACGATGCGGCGCACGGTGTTGGGGTCGATCACGAAGTTCTGGCCCCGCTGCTTGGTCGGACGCACCCCCAGCTCCGCGGCCAGGGCGCGGATCTCGGCCGGGCCGAGCAGCCGTACGGCGTCCGCGGCCGCCCCGCCCGAGGGCGGGGCATCCGGGGCGGTGGGCATGCGCGCCAGCCTAGCCACGGCGGGAGGCGGGGCCGAATCCCCTGCCTCGCCGGGGCCCCGGCTCCCACCTCGCGGTGGGGAGGCGGTCAGCGGGGCAGGCCGAGCCGGGCCGCGCAGCCGGGCCAGGCGCCATAGCCGCCGGCCGCGTTGCGGACCTTGACGGCGATCGCGATCTGCGCCTCACGGCTGTGCTGTGAGGGCAGGCCCGTGCCGCCATAGGCGCGCCACGTGCCGAGCGAGAACTGGAGGCCGCCGTAATAGCCGTTGCCGGTGTTGATGGCCCAGTTGCCGCCGGACTCACATCTGGCCAGCGCGTCCCAGACGGTGTTGCCGCCGGCGAAGTTGGTCGCGGGCGCCTTGGTGCCGACCCGGACGATCGCCGAGACCGGGGCGCTCAGCACCTCGGCGTGCAGCACCTTGGTGGCGACGAGCTTGCCGTTCTTGTAGGTCAGCTTGTAGGTGACGTTGCGGCGCCCGTCGACGCCCGCCCGGTCGACGGCGGTGGTGCCCTGGACCAGCGAGGCGTCGTCCTTCTCGATGGTGTCGAAGGCGACCTTCTCGTTGGCGACGTTCTTGGTCACGATGCGGATGCGGGTCAGCACCAGCCGGTCACCGTCAGCGATCGGGCTGTTGAGCCCTGGCCGGACCCGGTCGTGCTTGTGGACGCGGATCCCGAGGGCTTCGAGGGCGTCGCGCACCGTGAGCGCGGTCAGCTTCTGGTGCTCGGCCCGGTGGCCGCCGACGCGCACCACGACGTGCTTGGGGGTGACGAGATCGAGCGCCATGCCGTCGCGACCGATGGCGGCGCTGCGGCTCACCGAGAGGTCGGCGCCGCGGTAGGCGACGCCCAGCGCGTCAAGCGCGGCGGAGACGTTGGCCTCGTTGGTCCAGTAGGTGGAGGTGGTCCCGTCGACGGTGACCTCGAGCTCGCGGCCGTAGCGCAAGGAGACAACACTCCCGTTGCTGACCTTCTCGTCGAGGCCCGGAAGGACCTGGTCGTGCTCCCCGAGTGAGATGTCCTCTGCCGCCAGGACGTCACCGACGGTGCTGCCCAGCATGGTGACCTGCCGAGGCTTGCCGTCGATGTTGAGCGTCACGGTCGTCGCGAGGACGCGATAGCCGACCAGGCTCGCCGTGATGGCCAGCGCGACCAGCCCGACGAGCGCGATGAGGAGGGGCTTGCTGAGGCTGAGCTGTGCGATACGAGCGCGCACGGTTCTCCGAACGTCGTCCTTCCCGGGCCTCGGGCACCGGCACCGCCAGCCCGCGCTGCACCGTCGTGGACGGGGAAAGGTGTGCGAGCGGGGGTCTCGCTGGCGACCCTGCGGCCACCGTGTGCCGGCGGAGTCGTTCCCGATCCCGGCCAACAGTCACAAGACGATAACGGGCGGGCCAACCGAGACCAACTCCTCGTGCCGTTTTCCACAGGTCACGTGAGTCATCACACGTTTGCTGGACATCGCGCGGCACCGCCCGGGTGAGGGCGCCACGGCAGCGTCACCAGGCTCCACCGTAGGCCGCGAAGGTGTTGGCTTCGACCGCCTCGCAGAGCGTCTCGAGGTCGTCGCCGCGGACCTGCGCCATGGCCCTCATCGTGTGGGGCACGAGGTAGGAGGCGTTGGGGCGGCCGCGGAAGGGCACCGGCGTCAGATAGGGCGCGTCGGTCTCCACGAGGACCCGGTCTCGCGGCGCAAGCGCCAGGGCCTCCCGGAGGTCGTCGGCGTTCTTGAAGGTGACCGTCCCGGCGAACGACAGGTGCCCGCCGAGGTCCAGGCAGCGCCGCGCCACGTCGGCGTCGCCGGAGAAGCAGTGCATGACCCACCGGTCGGGGGCACCCTCAGAGGCGACGACCCGCAGCACGTCGTCGTGCGCGTCGCGGTCGTGGATGACCAGCGTCTTGTCGAGCCGCTTGGCCATCTCGATGTGGCGGCGGAAGCTCTCCTCCTGCACCGGTCGCCCGTCGGGCCCGGTGCGGAAGAAGTCCAGCCCGGTCTCCCCCACGGCCCGCACCTCGGGCTCCCTGGCCAGCTGCTCGATCCGGGTCAGCGCCTCCTCGAGGCGGCCCTGGGCGGCGAGTCTCGGGGCCTCGTTGGGGTGCAGCGCCACGGCGGCGACGAGCTCGGGGTGGCGGCGGGCGGCCTGCACCGCCCACGTGGCCGCGTCGAGGTCGCAGCCGACCTGGACGATGCGGCTCACCTTGGCCTCGACCGCCGCCGCGATCGCGGCCCCGGTCTCGAGCCAGTCGCCGTCGGCGATGTCGAGGTGGCAGTGGTTGTCGACGACCGGGCGGGGCAGCGGGTCGGGCGCCGGCGGACGCTCCCGGGCCCCCCGCACCTCGCCGCCCCGGCTGCGCGTGGGTCGCGTCATGCCGGGCCCTCCCGACCGTCGCCGTCGCCGTCGCCGACCTCGACGTCCTTGTGGACGGCGTCATAGACCTGCCGCTTGGGGAGGCCGGCCAGGTGGGCCACCTCCGCGATCGCGGCTTTGCGCGGCGTGCCGCCCGCCTCGAGGTCGGCCACGGCCGCCCGCAGCGACTCGCGGTCGGAGGCCACCGTCGGAGCCAGCGTCGCCCCAGCGACGACGACGGTCACCTCGCCCAGGACGCCGTCGGCCGCCCACGCTGCGAGGTCGGCGAGCGGCCCACGCCGTACCTCCTCGTGGGTCTTGGTCAGCTCGCGGCACACCGCGGCCGGCCGGTCGGCCCCGAAGACCTCGCCCATCGACGTCAGCGCCACGGCTGTGCGGTGGGGCGCCTCGAAGAACACCATGGTCCGCTCCTCGCGGGCCAGGGCGGTCAGCCGCCGGCGGCGCTCACCGTCCTTGCGGGGCAAGAACCCCTCGAAGCAGAACCGGTCCACCGGCAGCCCCGACACGGCCAGCGCGGTGAGGACCGCGGACGGCCCCGGCACGGCCGTGACGGGGACGCCCGCCTTGACCGCGGCGGCGACCAGTCGGTAGCCGGGGTCGGAGACGCTCGGCATCCCGGCATCGGTGACGAGGACGACCCGCTGTCCGGTGAGGAGGGCGTCGAGGAGCAGCGGCGTCTTGGCGACCTCGTTGCCCTCGAAGTAGGAGACGATCATCCCCCGTGGGTGGATGCCGAGGTCGCCGCACAGTCGTTTGAGCCGTCGGGTGTCCTCGGCCGCGAGGACGTCGGCCTCGGCGATCTCGCGGCCGAGTCGCAGGGAGGCGTCCGCGGCGTGGCCGATCGGGGTCGCGGCCAGCACCAGCACCCCGGCCCCAGCCTGGATCCCGGCGGGGGCAGCTGCGTCGAACCGTTCGCTCACCGTTCGATCATGTCAGCCGCGGTGGCAGGGCGCCGTAGCATGGGCGACCATGACGACCCCGGAGGCACCACCCGCGCCCCCGGAGGTCGCCGAACCCCCGGAGGTCGTCCCACCGGCGATGGAGGGCCTGTCGCGGATGGCGACCGGCTCACGGGTGCCGACCGCCGCGGTTCGGGCGCTGCGCCGGGTCGACCTGGAGGACCGCTTCACCGGCTGGGTCACCAGCCTCGCGGTCTTCTTCCTGAGCCTGTTCCTTCGGCTGTGGCACCTGGGGCAGCCCAAGTCGTTCCTGTTCGACGAGACCTACTACGCCAAGGATGCCTGGTCGCTGGCGCACTTCGGCTATGTCCGCACCTATGTCGAGGCTGCCGACCAACAGATCCTCAAGGGCAAGACCACCGGCATCTGGAACGACGACCCGTCGATGATCGTGCACCCCGAGGTCGGGAAGTGGCTGATCGCCCTCGGCGAGAAGACCTTCGGGATGACGCCCTTCGGCTGGCGGGTGTCGGCCGCCGTCATCGGCTCCCTGATGGTGCTGGTGATGATCCGGTTCGTACGCCGGATGACTGGCTCGACGGCGCTCGGACTCGTCGGTGGGCTGTTGCTGTCCTTCGACGGGATGCAGCTGGTGCTGTCCCGGCTGGCCCTGCTCGACATCTTCGTCGCCTTCTTCATGCTGCTCGGGCTGCACCTGATCGTGATGGACCGCGACTGGTTCCGGCGCCGCATGGCTCGACGGCTCGACGGCCGAGAGGTGCCCACGGACGAGGGCGCGCTGCGGCTCGGCCCGGTGCGCGCCGTGCTGTTCCGGCCGTGGCTCGTGCTCGCCGGGGTGGCCTTCGGCCTGGGGGTCGGCACCAAGTGGGACGCCGCTTATCCGCTGGCGGCGTTCGGGATCATGGTCTGGCTCTGGAGCGCCGGGGCCCGCCGGTCGTTCGGCGTCCGCTGGCCGGTGCTCAAGTCGGCGGTCGTCGACGGCGTCCCGGCGTTCCTCCAGCTCGTCGTCGTGGCGCTCCTGGTCTATGTCGCCAGCTGGACGGGGTGGCTGCTTCACGCCGACCAGTACGAGGAGCACCTGTCCAGCACGCAGTACACCCAGTTCGTCTCCTGGGACGGACAGTGCACCAACGAGAACATGTCAGGGGTGAAGTTCGACCGCGACGCCCGCTGGCCCACGGCCACCCAGAAGGACGCCTCCGGTGCCGGTGAGGTCACCCAGTCCCTGCGCTCGCTGTGGTACTACCACCAGGACGTGCTGACGTTCCACCGCTACTTCCTCAACTGCGCGACCCACACCTATGGCTCCAAGCCCATCGGCTGGCTGCTGGTCAACCGGCCCGTCGGCGCCGACGCCCAGCTCGACATCAAGCCCGGTGAGCGGGGCTGCGACGCGCCCGCGGACTCCGACTGCCTGCGCCAGGTGCTCATCATCGGCAACCCGGTGCTGTGGTGGGGCGGCGTCCTGGCCGTCATCGCCTCGGCCGTCCTCTGGGTCGGCACTCGTGACTGGCGGTTCGGGGTGGCGGTCATCGGAACGCTGGTGACGTGGCTGCCCTGGTTCCTCTATGACACCCGGCCCATCTTCATCTTCTATGCCATCCTCTGCCTGCCGTTCCTCGTGCTGGCGATCACGCTGGTGATGGGCAAGCTGCTGGGGCGCACCACCGAGCCCTCGGGCAGACGCACGGTCGGCGTGATCGTGTCCGGGTCCTTCTTCGT
>JAGQUE010000134.1:5822-8044 GCA_020438665.1 Nocardioidaceae bacterium
GGGGATAGTGGACGCATCGGAGTCAACTACGGGGAGATTCAAGGTGACGACTCGCATCTGGGACCGCGGCGAGCTGATCAGTGCCATCGTCCTCGCGGCAGCGGGCATAGCCTGGTTCGGGTGGGCTCAGGCTGACCCGCCACCGAGCTGGGTGCCCTGGCTCGCGGTCGGGTCGGGCGTGTCCCTCGTCCTGTTGATCGCCTTGGTGGTGCTCTTGGCGCGCCACCGCACCAACGCCGGATCGGCGATGGCTGACTCACGGGTGCGTCGCGCCTACTGGATGACGGTGGGTGTCGAGGTGGCGGCGATCCTGGGAGGGAATCTGACGCTGGCCGGGGTCGGTCATCCCGAGTACGACGCAGCTTGGACGCTGTTCGTGGTCGGCGTCCACTTCGTTCCGCTGGGCAGGATCTTCCACGCTGGTGGCCTCGTCACGCTCGGGGCCATCGTGGCGATCGTCGCGCTGGCCTCGGCGTGCGTCGGGCTGGTCAGCGATCTGGCTCCGAGCGCGACGGCCGGTGCCGGAGGCGGCATCGCCTTCGTTCTCTACGCCGGGTGGGTGCTCACCCGCGGGCACGTACCGGCCCACAGGGTCGACACCCCGCCGGCAACACCCCAGGAACGCCCCTAGGGGATCGGCGTGCGGTGACCACTCCCAGGGCTGCTGAGGATCGGGGTGCTGCCAACCACGAGGGGATCGGCCACGCGGGTTCGCCGTCGGCTCCAGCCCCTAGCCCAGAGCGTGGAGGCCAGGCACCACGTGCTGCCCCAGTGCCCGCACGAACGCGGCCGGGTCATTGCTCGGTGGCATCACGTGCACCTCGTCGATGCCGATGTCGGAGAAGGGCTTCATCTGCTCGACGAACGCGGCGCCCCCCGACGTTGGGTCGGGTGGCGCCATGCAGGTGATGGTCTTGCGCAGCCGGTCATAGGAGGTGTCCTCGCTGAGACAGTGCTGCCGCAGGATCTCCAGCTTGTGGACCGTCCCGGACACGTCCGCCGGATCGGCGAACAGGTTGCAGGCATCGGCATACTTCGCCACGAACCGGAGTGTCTTCTTCTCGCCGGTCCCGCCCACCATGATCGGAGGCGTGCGGATCGGCTGCGGACGGTTCAGCGTGCGCCCGAGCTGGTAGTGCGTCCCCTCGAACGGACCCTCGTCGTCACTCCACATCTGCCGGACGATCTGAAGCGTCTCCTCCAGTCGCTCGAACCGCTCCCTCGTCGACGGGAACGGCACGCCGAGCCCGACCGCCTCGGCCTCATACCAGGCGGCGCCGAGTCCCAGGACCGCGCGCCCACCAGAGAGCACGTCGAGCGTCGTGATGATCTTCGCCAGCAGACCGGGGTGTCGATAGGTGGTCCCCGTGACCAGGAGCTGCAGCTCGGCCGCCGAGGTGTGCGCGGCCAGGAAGCCGAGGGTCGTGTAGCCCTCCAGCATGTTGAGGTCAGGCCCCCCGACCATCTCCATCTGCCAGTAGTGGTCCATCACCGACAGGTTGTCGATGCCACCCTCGTCGACCGCGCGGCCGGTGGCCGCGAGCATCGGCGCGATCGCCGATGGGCCGCCATCGAAGTCATAGGTGACGACATGCACGCCGAGCTTCATGACTCGACGCTACCGCCCCCGGCCCAGTCGGACGACGGCGCCGGTCCGCCCCCGGACCACGGCCGAAGAGTGCTGACTCCGGGACGACAAAGACCCGGCGAGGCCTCACCCGGGGGTTCGCCGGATCCCCCAGGGGCCTCGCCGGGCCACCCGCTCCACTAGCCATCCGGGGTCACCGGAGGGATCGGCCGCCGAAGCGGGTCGGGTCGAGGCAGCCCGCGCAGGACGCGGATCCCACCAAGGTGTCCCAGAGGGCGGCCTCGACGACTCAGGAGCTGGCCGTGGCTGCCTCCCTGGTGGTGCCGAGCAGGTCGCAGCAGCCGCGCAGCTCCACGGCCGGCACGAACGTCTTGTAGCCACCGTCGAGGTTGACCACGTCGTCATGACCGAGCTGACGGATGATCCGCGTCGCGGTGTGGCCACGAACTCCGGCCGCGCAGGTGACCACGATGCGCCCCTCGGGGATCTCGTGGAACCGCTCACGCAGCTCGTCGACGGGGATGTTCATCGCGGTCGGGATGGTGCCGTCGGCGTACTCGCCGCGAGTGCGGACGTCGAGCAGCACCGAGCCGCGCTCGACCTCGGCCTCGATCTCGTGCCACTGGATGGTGCG
>JAGQUE010000725.1 GCA_020438665.1 Nocardioidaceae bacterium
ACACCACCCCAGCGGACTTGACCCGGCCGATTCGAAAGGCGGAGCAAGAGATGACGAACTTCAAGGATGACAGCTCTATGCGAGGTAGAGGGTTCACTCATGACACGCTCGCCCAGCGGGTAGTTCTGGGTTCGGGTCAGGCGGCGCAGGCGGTTGCCGATGAGGTAGCCAGGTTGGGCGGTGGCCGGGTGATGGTCATCACCGGCGAGGCCGAGGCGGAGCTGGCTCAGCGGGTGACCGCTGGTCTGCAGGTGGCGTTGTGGTGGGGAGAGGTGCGCCAGCACGTGCCGGTGGAGCTGGCCGAGCGCGCTCGCGCGGCCGCCCGTGATGCTGAGGTCGACCTCGTCGTCAGCGTCGGTGGCGGGTCGACGACCGGCCTGGCCAAGGCGGTGGCGTTGGAGGTCGACGTGCAAATCGTTGCGGTCCCGACGACCTACGCGGGCTCGGAGGCGACCGATGTCTGGGGGATGACTGACGATGGGGTGAAGACCACGGGGGTCGACTCCCGGGTGCTGCCCGCCACCGTCGTCTACGACGCCGGGCTGACGACCTCGCTGCCCGTCGACCTCACCGTTGCCTCGGGGCTCAACGGGCTGGCGCACTGCGTGGACTCGTTGTGGGCGCCGCGGGCCGATCCGATCAACGTGGTGATGGCGCTGGAGGGGGCGAGGGCCCTGGCCGAGGGACTGCCGGCCGCCGTGGCCGATGCGCAGGACCTGACCGGTCGTGAGGAGTGCCTCTACGGCGCATACCTGTCGGCGGTCGCTTTCGCCTCCGCCGGGTCGGGCATGCACCACAAGATCTGCCACGTGCTCGGCGGTGCCTACGACCTGCCGCACGCGCCCACCCACGCGGTCGTGCTGCCCTACGTCCTGGCTTACAACGCCCCGGCGGTGCCCGCCCAGGCCGGGCGCCTGGCCCTCGCGCTGGGCGCCTCTCCCAGATCAGTGGAGGCCGACCCGGCCCGGGCGGCGGTCGAGGCCCTGGAGGCTCTCCGACGGCGGCTGGACGCTCCGCGCAGTCTTGCTGACGCCGGGCTGGCGGAGAGTGATCTGGCCGACGCCACCCTCAGGTGCCTGCCGAAGATTCCGAAGTCCAACCCGGTTCCCGTGACCGAGAGATCGCTCTCGGCCCTGCTGCGCTCGGCTTGGGCGGGCGAGACCCCTCCCTTGACCGCCACCCCGGTTTAACCCCATGACCACCTCACCCGACGAAGGAGTCGACATAACATCTCAGACAAGCTCCCCGCCCCATGGCGCCGGAGGTCGCTCCCGGTGAGGAGGGTGCCCGCACGGTCACCGTGTCGCCCGGAGCAGGCTGCGCGTGAGCAGGCGCTCGTGGAGAAGGTGATCGCCTCCTTCGAGGGGACGGAGTTGCCGCGGCTGAAGCAGCTGATGCAGGCGCGGCACCTGCACGCTTTCGCGCGTGAGGTGCGGTTGATTGAGCCCTGATCCGTAAGTTGTTCAGCGGCCGGGAGGGCCGGGTGTGGCTGAGCCTTGATCGCCTTTGAGGTGGCTCCGGTGGAATGGCCGCCCGGCTCCTCCGGGGCGCCTTGGCTGCTGATTGAGATGCGCGTTTTCTGGTCGCTGTTTACGGATCCGCCAGCGAGGAGCTCTTCGGGCCGACGATGGAGTCGAGTCACCGAAGGAGACCAAGGGATGGAAGAGCCAGCTTCTCAGGGCTGGGCTGGTGTCCGTGGCCATGAGAAAGTCCCCACTGGTGGCCAGGT
>JAGQUE010000135.1 GCA_020438665.1 Nocardioidaceae bacterium
TGTATTCGGGGCAGTTGGTCGCCCAGTCGGAGTTCTCGGTCGTGACCACGTTGGCCCCGGTGACCGGATGGTGGAACGTCGTATAGACGACCCCGGGGGGCATGCGCAGCGAGACCTCCGCGCGCAGCGTGGTGGAGCCGACGCGGCTCGACAGGACCACCAGGTCGCCCGTGGCGATGCCGCGCAGCTCGGCGTCGGACGGGTGGATCTCGAGCACGTCCTCAGGGTGCCAGGCGTTGTTGTCCGTGCGTCGGGTCTGGGCGCCGACGTTGTATTGGCTGAGGATCCGCCCGGTCGTCAGGATGAGCGGGAACCGCCGTGTCGAGCGCTCGGTGGTCGGCACATAGACGGTCTCGACGAGCTTGCCCTTGCCACGCACGAACTCCCCGACGTGCATGGTGGGCGTGCCGTGGGGGGCCTTGTCGTTGACCGGCCACTGCATCGAGCCCTCGTCGTCGAGTCGGGCGAAGCTCACGCCGGCGAACGTCGGCGTGGTGGCCGCGATCTCGGCCATGATGTCGGCCGGCGACGCATAGGTCATCGGATAGCCCATCGCGGTGGCGATGTCGCAGGTGATCTGCCACTCGTCCTTGCCCTGCCGTGGCGGCAGCACGGGCCGGACCCGGTTGATCCGGCGCTCGGCGTTGNNTTGGTGAAGGTGCCGTCCTTCTCGAGGAACGACGTCCCGGGCAGGAAGACGTGGGCGAACCTGGCCGTCTCGTTGAGGAACAGGTCCTGGACGACGACGAGGTCCATGGCGCGCAGCGCGGCCTCGACGTGCTGGGTGTTGGGGTCGGACTGGGCGATGTCCTCGCCCTGGACATAGAGGCCACGGAAGTCGCCCGACATCGCTGAGTCGAACATGTTGGGGATCCGCAGGCCCGGCTCGGGGCTCAGCGTCTTGCCCCACAGATCCTCATAGATCGCGCGGACGTCGTCACGCGAGACATGGCGGTAGCCGGGGAACTCATGGGGGAAGGAGCCCATGTCGCAGGAGCCCTGGACGTTGTTCTGGCCGCGCAGCGGGTTGACGCCCACCCCCTCGCGCCCGAGGTTGCCGGTGATCATCGCGAGGTTGGCCATGCCCATGACCATCGTCGAGCCCTGGCTGTGCTCGGTGACCCCCAGCCCGTAGTAGATCGCGGCGTTCGGCGCGGTGGCATAGAGCCGAGCGGCCGCTCGCAGCTGGTCGGCGGGGATCCCGGTGATCTCTTCGGTGGCCTCGGGTGAGTGGACCGGGTCGGCGATGAAGTCGAGGTAGCCCTCGGTGTTCTCACAGCGCTCGCGAATGAAGTCGACGTCATGGAGGCCCTCGGTGACGGCCACGTGGGCCATCGCGTTGACGAAGGCGACGTTGGCGCCCGGGAGCACCGGCAGGTGGAACGCCGCCTCGACGTGGGGACTGCGTACGAGGGCGATCTGGCGAGGGTCCGCCACGATGATCTGGCCGCCCTCGCGCAGCCGCTTCTTGAGGCGCGAGGCGAAGACGGGGTGGGCGTCGGTCGGGTTGGCGCCGATCAGGAGCACGACGTCGGCCTGCTCGACCGAGGCGAAGTCCTGGGTGCCGGCCGAGGTCCCGAAGGTCTGGCTCAGCCCGAAGCCCGTGGGGGAGTGGCACACCCGGGCGCACGTGTCGACGTTGTTGTTGCCGAAAGCGGCTCGCACCATCTTCTGGACGACATAGACCTCCTCGTTGGTGCAACGCGAGGACGAGATGCCGCCGATCGCGCCGACGCCGTGGGCGCTCTGGATCGCCCGGAAGCCGTCGGCGACCTTGGCGATCGCCTCGTCCCAGGAGACGACGCGCCAGTCGTCATCGATGGAGTCTCGCACCATCGGGCTGAGCTGTCGGTCGTCGTGGGAGGCATAGCCATAGGCGAAGCGGCCCTTGACGCAG
>JAGQUE010000136.1 GCA_020438665.1 Nocardioidaceae bacterium
ACTCGTTGGTCTGCCGGTCGAAGGTCCGGGGGGTGGACGCGATGCGGAAGTTCGCGACGGCCGCGCCGGACGGGGTGAACCGCAGCTCGGGGTCGTCGACGAGGTTGCCGACCACGGTGATGATGGTTTCGCCTGCCATGTCAGGCCTCCCTTGCTGGAACGGGTGAGTACGTCGGCCTCATCGTCGTGGACGGGACCGACACACGTCGATGGCTCTCCACAGACGCCTCAGCGGGCGCCGGGACGGATCACCTTGGTGCGCAGCACGGACTCGTTGAGGGTGAGCTGGCGGTCGAACTCCTTGACCGTGGCCGGCTCGGCCTGCAGCGTGATGACGGCATAGATGCCTTCGGCGTTCTTCTGGATCTCATAGGCCATCCGACGGCGACCCCACACGTCGACGTTGTCGACGCTGCCGCCATCGGTGCGGATGACGTTGAGGTATTTGTCGAGCGACGGGCCGACGGTGCGCTCGTCGAGATTGGGGTCGAGGATGACCATCACTTCATAGGCACGCAAAGCGGTCTCCACCTCCTCTGGACTCGGCGGCCACGGACGATCCGTGGCAGGAGGGCTTGTGCGTCTGCGGGTGACCCGAGGGCCGACCGCGGTGTCGTGGGCCTGCACCCGATGGCGGGCCGGTCCGACGACAACGGCTCAGGTTAGCAGCGGTTCTCCACAGCCACCGAATCAACGCTGGCCGGGCCGGCGTACGACGGTCAGGATCGTGGCATGACGGCGAGTCGGACCCACGAGACACCGGTCGGGCCCCCGGTCGGACGGCCGATCGCGGGGCGCTACCTCCTGCTCGACCCGATCGCCCGTGGCGGGATGAGCTCGGTGTGGCGCGCGTGGGACCTGCGCGAGCGGCGCCACGTCGCGGCCAAGGTGCTCGCGCGCGTCGAGGGCGACCTGCTGCTGCGGTTCGTCCAGGAGCAGGCCACCCGGGTCGACCATCCCCAGGTGTTGCCGCCGATCGGCTGGGCCGCGGACGACGACCGGGTGCTCCTGGTGATGGAGCTGGTGCGGGGCGGCTCGGTCGAGACGCTGACCCGCGATCACGGCAGGCCCCTCCACCCGAGCCTGGTTGCGGGGCTGCTCGACCAGCTGCTCGCGGCGCTCGCCGCCGTCCACGCCGCCGGCATCGTGCATCGCGACGTCAAGCCGGCCAACCTCCTGCTCGACCCGGCCTCGTCCGGGGTGCCTCGGCTGCGGCTCGCCGACTTCGGCGTCGCCGTGCGTATCGACGCACCTCGGCTGACCTCAGCGCCGGGCCTGGTGGGCACCGACGGCTACCTCGCCCCCGAGGTCGGCGCCGGTGCGCGACCCGCCCCGGCCCAGGACCTCTACGCCGCCGGGGTGGTTGCCGGGGTGATGCTGGGCCGGCCAGCGACGGCCGGCGCCGACGTCGACGCGGGGCCGCTCGGCGAACTGGTGACACTCCTGACCGCACCCGACCCCGACCAGCGGCTCGCCGACGCCGAGACGGCCCGGGCCCTGCTCGCCCGGGTGGACCTGCCGCCGGTGCCGCCCGGGCTCGTGGTGCCGGACCGACTCGGCCCCGACCCCGCTCCCCCGGCCCAGCGCGATTGGGTCACTGCGGCCGCGGTCCTCGGGTCGGCCGCCGCGGTGACGGTCGCCGGCATCGCCCTACGCCTGTCGACCGGTTAGCGGCAGGCCCAGGGTCCGCGGGTCAGGAACCGTCGGCAGCACTGGCTAGGGTCGAGGCCGAGGAGGCACCATCGTGACCATTGCCATCGGCGCCCACGTCGACCAGACCGATCCCATCGCCGAGGCGCGGGCGCGCCGGACGACGCTCGTGCAGTTCTTCCTCGGCGACCCCCAGGGCTACCAGGGCCCTGAGATCCACTACGCCGGCGGCGCCGAGGGCCTGCGCGCCGATGCCGAGGCGGCCGAGATCGACCTCTATGTCCACGCGCCCTACATCATCAACGTCGCCACGACCAACAACCGGATCCGGATCCCCTCCCGCAAGCTCCTCCAACAACACGTCGACGCCGCGGCAGCCATCGGTGCCAAGGGGCTCATCGTCCACGGCGGCCACGTCAACAAGTCCGACGACCCGGGGGTCGGCTTCGACAACTGGCGCAAGGCCGTCGACGCGACCGACCTCAAGCTGCCCATCCTGATCGAGAACACCGCCGGTGGCGACAACGCCATGACCCGCTATCTCGACCGGGTCGCCGGAGTGTGGGACGCCATCGAGTCCTGCGCCCAGGCCGACCGGGTCGGCTTCTGCCTGGACACCTGCCACGCCCACGCGGGCGGCAACGCCCTCGAGACGGTGGTCGCCGACGTCCTCGCGATCACGGGACGCATCGACCTCGTCCACGGCAACGACTCCCGCGACGCTTTCGACTCGGGCGCCGACCGGCACGCCAACTTCGGGGCCGGCCAGATCGACCCCGACCTGCTCGCCGCCGTCGTCCGCGACGCCGGTGCCCCGGTCATCTGCGAGACCCCCGGCGGCCCCGAGGAGCACCTTGCCGACTTCGCGTTCCTGCGCGAACGGCTCTGACAGGTCGGGAGCTCACCTGCCCAGGGCGATGGTGCGGCCGGAGCTGGCCCAGCCGAGCCCG
Source organism: Nocardioidaceae bacterium (assembly GCA_020438665.1). The sequence goes on from JAGQUE010000136.1 coordinate 2,601, forward strand.
GCGAACATGACGGCCGGACCCGGATAGTCGTTGTCGCCGCGCGGCCAGACGATCACCTCGTGGCCGCCGAGGGCCCGCAACGCCCAGAGCGCACTGAGCACGACCGCTCGGCCCAGTCCCATCCGTCGCTTCTCGGGGCGTACGCCGACCGGCCACAGCAGGCCGACCTTGGTCAGCTCGTCCCACCAGGTGAGCGCGCTGCCGTGCACGCGGCCGTCGGGTCCCTCGATGACGATGTCGAGCTCGGGACGGTAGTAGGGCGACTGGCGCAGGATGGCATAGCCGCCGTCGTCGAAGTCGGACAGATGGATGGTCGTCGACCACGACGCGACGTGGAGCTCGACGCGCGCAGCGTGGTCGACGGCGGTGTCGCGCACCGGCCGCACCCGATAGCCGGGCAGCGGTGCCGGGTCACCCAGGTCGGTGAGATCACGGACGTCACGCAGGAGATTGGCCGACGACCTCCGCTGGTGCAGGCCGTGGCTCTCCCAGGCGGCCACGACAGCGCGGTCGGCTTCTAGCACCTCGGTCCGCAGCTCGTGACGGTCGCCGTGCTTGACCGCCCAGTGGGCGGCGTCACCGAGCATCTTGTCGCGCTTGGGATGGGTCGCCGTCGCCAGGATCGTCGCGCGGTGCGGGCCCTCGAGCCACGCCGCGGCGAGCGGTCCCGCCGAGTCGGACCAGATCGCCACCCGCCAGTCGTCGATGGTGCCGTGGCGCGGGAGGGCGCTCCACCAGACGTTGCCGGGATGGAGGGTGGCGCGGTCACCCCAGCACGCCGAGGCGGCCCGGCAGAGCGGCGCGATCGCCGCCCGGCCCCGGAACTCCTCCATGCTGTGACGTTAGGGAGAACGCTGTCGGCGCGCAACGCATTGCGTACAGCGGCATGACGGCCGCACCGATGGCGGAATGCCCGGCGAGCACGGCCGGCTCGTAGGGGAGCACCCGGCTTGGCTGGTGCGGACGACGCACCGGCTGCGTCGTACGCACCAGCCAGCCTTGTCGGACCACGGGTCTCGGGACCGGGGCCCGCGTCAGGGGGTGAGCGGATCGCTCAGCCGGTGACGACGACGTTGAGGCGACGGACCTCGGCAGGCTTGTCGAGGTCGTCGCGGGTGAGCTCGAGCCGGAGCGGGGCTGCGGCGGTGTCGCCCTGGAAGACGAGGAACCGGAGCGCCCACGCGCTCTCCTCCGCGGTGGCCTGGGTCGGGACCTCCCCGGGCGGCACCAGCGGGACGAGGTGACCGGGCAGCTCCGCGACGCGCCACCGGTTGCGGCTCATGGTGCGGCGGAACCGCAGCTCGAGGCCGGAGCCGGCGGGAACACGGACGGTCTTGCCGGACGGCGGGTCGCTGACGATGTGGTGCATGACGCCTCCCCCAGAGTGCCTTCGATGCCCAGAAGGAGCCGGGCAGCGGCGCGCTGATACCCCGACCGGCGTCGCGTCGTGCGGGTACCTCTCGCTCAGGAGAAGCACACGAAGGGTGCGGGGGGCGTCCCTTCGTCGGGGGGCGGCAGCGCGGCCGCGAGTGCGGCAGCCGGATCGAGACCCGCGCGCAGGCCCCGGTGCACGCCGAGCAGGACGTCGTGTGCGGCGTCGTCGTTGACGGCGGCGGCCGACGCGATGACGGTGCGCGCCCCGGCGTGCTGCCACGCGGCGGTCATCCCGATCAGCTCCTCGCCATAGCGGACCTCGGAGCGGCCGACCTCGCAGGCCGACAGCAAGACGACGTCGGGCACCCGCGCGAGCTGGTCGATGTCATAGCCGAACCAGGGACCGTCGACGAGCTCGACCCCGGAGAAGAGGGGGTTCTCCGAGGAGTGGCGCCCGTGGGCCGACAGGTGGAGCACGTCGACCGAGCCGGCGACGTCGGTCACGGCGGCGGCCGTGGCCTCGACCCCGGTGAGCACGGTCGAACCGGACCACAGGCCGGCCGCGGCGGTCACCTCGGCCTCGGCCCGCGCGACCCGCGGCCCGGCCACGAACCCCGCCGCCGACAGGGCCAAGGGTGACGACTGCCGCAGCAGCCAGGACGTCGCGGACTGCGCCACCGCGACCGACCGTCCCTGCAGTCCGGGCAGCAGGCCCCAGGGCACCCCCGCGAGCACCCCGGACGGGGTGAGCACCAGGCCGCGGTCACCGATCGCCTCCAGCAGCGGTGTCACGAGCAGGTCCGCCAGGTCGCCGAGCCGCGACGCCAGCTGGCGGCGGACCGGGCCGGCGAACGGCCCGGGCAGGTCGGAGGCCGCCATGTCGAGGTCAGGGAAGAGTCCCCCGAGCTGGGCATCCAGGCGATCGCGCGGACACACGTCGACGACCACCGCCCGCTGTGGGGTGACCACCAGCGCGGCGACCCCATCGGGGGTGGTGACATAGGCGACCAGCGCCTGGTCGTCGCCCAGCTGGTCCTGGAGCTCGGCCAGGCCGACGGGCTCCGCGACCTGGTGCGAGCCGTCGCCATACCAGGCTCGCTGGCGGATCGAGTCCTGCAGCTCGGCCATCCGGCGACCCTCCGCCGACCGCGGGTCAGGCGTCATCGACTGCAGCCAGCGCAGCTCCGACAGCTCCGCGCTCACCCGCTCGTCGGCGGGCGGCCGCACCGGGATGATGCGGCTGGCCAGGGCCCGGGCCCGTTCGGACCACTCCAGGAAGACCTCGGGCCTGCCGTCGGCCACGGCCATGCGGAGCCCGTCGATCGCCAGCTGGCGGCCATGCCCCACGACCCCGCTCTGGAGGTCGAGGCTGCCGAACGACGACTGCCACGCGTGCAGCTCCGAGAGGCCCTGCCGCAGCCGGGTGAAGGACCGGGCCCGTCGCCCCCGGGCCCGCTCGAGGTCGGCGGCCACC
>JAGQUE010000137.1 GCA_020438665.1 Nocardioidaceae bacterium
AACATGAATGTCAACGAGGTGATCGCAAACCTCTGCTCGCGCTACAGCGGCGAGCCCTTGGGCAGCAAGCGCCCCGTGCACCCCAATGACGATGTGAATGCCTCGCAATCCTCCAACGACACCTTCCCCACGGCCATCCACGTCGCCGCCGTCACGGCCGTCGTCGACGACCTGGTCCCCGGCCTCGAGCGGCTCCGGGCGAGCCTGCGCGCCAAGGCCGACGAGGTCGCCGACGCCGTGAAGTCCGGCCGGACGCACCTCATGGACGCGACCCCGGTGACGCTCGGCCAGGAGCTCGGTGGCTATGCGACCACCGTGGGCCTGGCCGCGGAGCGGCTGGGGTCGGTGCTTCCCCGGGTGCGGCAGCTGCCGCTCGGAGGTACGGCGGTCGGGACGGGGCTCAACGCGACCCCGGGCTTCGCGGCCGGGGTGATCGGCCGGCTGAGCGACCACACCGGGCAGCCGTTCGCCGAGGCGCCCGATCACTTCGAGGCGCAGGGCACCAGAGACTCACTCGTCGAGCTCAGCGGAGTGCTGCGCACGATCGCGGTCGGGCTGACCAAGATCGCCAACGACCTGCGCTGGCTGGCCAGCGGCCCCAGCACCGGGCTCGCCGAGATCCACCTGCCCGACCTCCAGCCGGGCTCGAGCATCATGCCCGGCAAGGTCAACCCGGTCCTGCCCGAGGCGACGCTGATGGTGTGCGCCCAGGTGGTCGGCAACGACGCGGCCGTCGCCTGGGGCGGCGCCGCGGGCGCCTTCGAGCTCAACGTGATGATGCCGGTGATCGCCCGCAACGTGCTGGAGTCGATCCACCTGCTCGCGGCGGTGGCGCCGCTGATGGCCGCGCGCTGCGTCGACGGCATCACCGCGGACCGTGAGCGGATGCGTCGCTATGCCGAGTCCTCACCCTCGGTCGCGACCGGGCTCAACCGCTGGCTGGGCTACGACCGGGTGGCCGCTATCGTGAAGCAGTCGCTGCGGGAGGGGACCACGATCCGCGAGACCGTCCACGCGATGGGCTTCGTCGGGCGCGGCGAGATCACCGAGGACCAGCTCGACGCCGCGCTGGACGTCGACGCCATGACCGGCGTCAGTACCAGCCGTGACCCTGCTTGAACGACCACGCACCGCACGGCGTGCCATAGCGGTTGGCGATGTAGCCGAGGCCCCACCGGATCTGGGTCACCGGGTTGGTCGCCCAGTCGGCGCCCTCGGTGGACATCTTGGAGCCCGGCAGCGCCTGGGGGATGCCATAGGCGGAGGAGTGGGGGTTGTCGGCGTTGACGCGCCACCCGCTCTCGCCCATCCACAGCGGGTCGAGGCAGGCGAACTGCTCGGGGCCGAAGCCGAACTCGGGCAGCAGCGCCTGGGCGATCGTGCGCGGGTCGGCGTCCGACAGGTCCTCGCTCCGGGTCACCGCCGGGCTGTCGTCGCTGGACAGGGCCGCGACCTTGGCGGGGTCGGCCGGCGTACGGCGGTCCGAGCGCGAGACGGGCGTGCTGGCGTCGCGGTCGGCCAGCAACTGAGAGCTCAGCTGACCGTCGGTGCCGGCCAGCGGGCGCTGCAGCGCGGCCGAGACGGGCGCAGCGACGTTGCCGCCGAGGACGCCCGTGGTGACGACGGCACCGGTGGCGACGGCGGCCAGGGAGGTCATGACGACGCTGCCCTTGGTGAGGCGTCTGGCCAGGCGCGGCCCACGGGCAGCCCGGTGCTGGGGCGGCACCCGGTGCTTGGGCACATAGGCGGGCTTGGACAACGCTTCTTCTCGCACTTCACCGGGGGTCAGGGCCGACCTTCTCGTTGTCCTCGTGCCCCCAGGGTCACGAAAAGGTCACAGACAACCTTCGCTGATGTTGTCGGAGCCTGCAAACCGAACGCCCGGAGTCGTCGCGGATTAACACAGACTTTACGAACCACCGGCCACGACAGCCACAACAGTCACACAAGCCCCACTCACCCCAATCAGCCCCACATACCCCAGCCAGCCCAGCCGCCTCCGCCTGCCCAGCCCATCCTGTCGCCGAGTCGTCACGGGATGCGACGACTCGGCGATGGGGGTCAGCCAACGAGACCAGCGGGAGCCACCGACGTCGGGTGGTCAGCGGGTGGTCAGAGGGTGACGCCCTCCAGCATCTCGGTGACCAGCGCGGCGATCGGCGAGCGCTCCGAGCGGGTGAGCGTGACGTGGGCGAACAACGGGTGGCCCTTGAGCTTCTCGACCACGGCGACGATGCCGTCGTGCCGGCCGACCCTCAGGTTGTCACGTTGCGCAACGTCATGGGTGAGCACGACCTTGGAGTTGGCGCCGATGCGCGACAGCACCGTGAGCAGCACGTTGCGCTCCAGCGACT
>JAGQUE010000138.1 GCA_020438665.1 Nocardioidaceae bacterium
CTGGCGCAGGCCCATCGGTGGCGGCTCCACCCCGTGGGGGCGCTCGACCTGCTGCCGGCCACGACGGCGGAGCGGCTCAAGGCCGCGGCGGACTCGACCCGCGACATCGACGGGCTCCTGGTCAACATCGCCGTCGGCTACGGCGGTCGCCGCGAGATCGCGGACGCCGTCCGCGCGCTGCTGCTCGAGCAGGCGGCCGACGGTCACTCGCTGGAGCAGGTCGCGGAGCAGATCTCCGCCGAGGACATCTCCGACCACCTCTACACCAAGGGCCAGCCCGATCCCGACCTGGTCATCCGCACATCCGGCGAGCAGCGGCTCTCCGGGTTCCTGCTGTGGCAGAGCGCGCACAGCGAGTTCTACTTCTGCGAGGCCCTGTGGCCCGACTTCCGCAAGGTCGACTTCCTGCGGGCCATCCGCGCCTATGCCGAGCGGGAGCGTCGCTTCGGGGCCTAGACCGCCCCGCCTGTCACATGATGTTCACCCCTCGCTCGGGCGTGTCGGCTGCGAATCGGTCACGTCGCAGGCTTACGTTCGCGGCAGCGACGGATGGGAAAGTCCGCCGCCATCGGGAGGCCAGAACTCGTGAGAGCTCACGACACGACAGCGCGGCGGCGGTGCCGCCGTGCGTCACGGAGCCGGCACTCCGGCTCGTGGCCACATGCCCGGTCCACCAGGGTGAACTAGTCAGGACCGGGCGGGAGTGCGCGTGCCGGTCAGTGAGGGGAAGCACGTGACGGCCGTGACTCAGAACGGTTCCTCCCGCACGTCCTCGACCGCTCCGGGGCAGTTGACCTATGTGCTCGACACGAGTGTGCTGCTGGCCGACCCGGGCGCGCTGCGCCGGTTCGCCGAGCACGAGGTGGTCCTTCCCGTCGTCGTGATCACCGAGCTCGAGGGCAAACGCCACCATCCCGAGCTTGGCTTCTTCGCGCGGACGGCGCTGCGTCAGCTCGACGATCTCCGGGTGCTGCACGGTCGGCTCGACCAGCCGGTCCCCGTCAACGACGAAGGCGGGACGCTGCGGGTCGAGCTCAACCACACGGACGCCGATGCGCTCCCGTCCGGTTTCCGGCTCGGTGACAACGACACCCGGATCCTGGCGGTCGCTCGCAACCTGGCCAACGAGGGTCATGAGGTCACGCTCGTCTCCAAGGACCTGCCGTTGCGCATCAAGGCGTCCGCGGTCGGGCTCAGCGCCGAGGAGTATCGCGCCGAGGCCATCTCCGACTCCGACACCGGCTACACCGGAATGACCGAGCTCGACGTCACCTCCGCCGTGCTCGACGAGCTGTACGACGACGGTGTGCTCGAGCTCGACGAGGCGCGCGACCTGCCCTGCCACATGGGCCTGGTGCTGGTCTCCGACCGGGGCACCGCGCTCGGGCGGGTCGGCGCGGACAAGCGCGTCCACCTGGTGCGTGGTGACCGCGAGGCGTTCGGCATCCACGGTCGGTCCGCCGAGCAGCGGATCGCCCTGGAGATGCTGCTCGACCCCGAGGTCGGCATCGTCTCCCTGGGCGGCCGGGCCGGCACCGGCAAGTCCGCGCTGGCGCTGTGCGCCGGCCTCGAGGCGGTCCTCGAGCGCCGTCAGCACCAGAAGGTCGTGGTGTTCCGCCCGCTCTATGCCGTCGGGGGTCAGGAACTCGGCTATCTGCCCGGCTCGGAGTCGGAGAAGATGTCGCCCTGGGCGCAGGCCGTGTTCGACACGCTGGGGGCGGTGACGTCGCGCGAGGTGATCGACGAGGTGCTGGCGCGGGGGATGCTCGAGGTGCTGCCGCTCACCCACATCCGCGGTCGGTCACTGCACGACTCGTTCGTGGTGGTCGACGAGGCCCAGTCGCTGGAGC
>JAGQUE010000139.1 GCA_020438665.1 Nocardioidaceae bacterium
CGCTGCACGCCGCCAAGGGCCTGGAGTGGGACGCCGTCTTCCTGTGTGGGTTGCAGGAGGGGACGCTGCCGATCATCTATGCCACCACCCCGAGCGCGGTCGAGGAGGAGCGGCGGCTCCTCTATGTCGGTGTGACGCGTGCCCGTCGCGAGCTCGCGCTGTCTTGGGCGCTGGCCCGCAACCCCGGGGGTCGTGGTCAGCGCAAGCCGTCGCGGTTCCTCGACGGACTTCGCCCCGCCGACCCCGAGGCCGACACGGTCGGCGGTGCGATCGGCCGCCCGCGGTCGCGCAAGGCCGTCAGCTGCCGCGAGTGCGGCAAGCCCCTGCTGACCGGACCGGAGAAGAAGACCGGGCGCTGCTCGACGTGTCCGGCCTCCTACGACGAGGAGCTGTTCGAGCGCTTGCGCGCCTGGCGTCGACAACGCGCCGAGAGCGACCAGGTGCCAGCGTTCGTGGTCTTCACCGACGCCACGCTCCAGCTGATCGCCGAGCACAAACCGGACACCGAGGCGGGGCTGCTCACGATCTCCGGCATCGGCAAGTCCAAGCTAGAACGCTATGGCGAGGACGTCTTGGAGCTCCTCCGATGAGCGTCGGCGAGGCCTTCCAGCGCCGATCCTGCGGCCGATTCGCAACTTTCTCGAAAACCCTCCGATAATCAATTGCTCCCCGTGTCGCGTCCGGAGTACGTTGACCCGGTGCACATGACCGCCGCGCACTAGAGCTTGGCACGCTCTGCGCCCGACTCACCGAAGGAGGTGGCCCGATGAACATCACTGAGATCCAGCTGGCGAACCCGTCTCGCATCAGCCTGCCCGTCTATGGCCGCGCCTTCGGCATGCCCGTCGGTGTCGTCGCGGATTCGACGTGCGGCGTCGTGCGAGGCATCGCTGGTGAGCACCGGGTGAAGTCTGCCTTCACCGCCGTCCTCACCCAGGGCGCCTTCCCGGGGACCAACGCCTGGAGACCACCGATCTGTTGAGTTTCAGCTCATCGGCAGACCTCCAGGCCGCGGACCCTCACCAGGGATCCGCGGCCTTCTGTATTTCGCAACAACCAGGTTCGACCAACCAGTAACGCGATCAGGAAAAGAGACAAAGGAGGAGAACCGATGACACTCAGCGTTCTCGACCGGAGGGACGAGGTCGCCGAGCGGGCTCTCGCAGGGCCACCGTCGCTGGGCGAGCTGCACGACACCGTCACCCAGGTGACCGGGGACCTGCCGTGCCGGGCCAACGACCCGGAGCTGTGGTTCGCCGAGTCGCCGTCCGACGTGGAGCTCGCCAAGGCGCTGTGCGTGGACTGCCCCGTCCGCAGCATCTGCCTCGATGGCGCTCTCGAGCGGCGCGAACCGTGGGGAGTCTGGGGCGGCGAGCTGTTCCTCCAAGGAACCGTCATCCCGCGGAAGCGGCCTCGGGGACGTCCCCGCAAGGACGCGGCGCTGACCGAGCCCGTGCGCGCCGAGGTGGTGTGCACCGACCCGGTCGTCGACCGGTCCGGCCGTGACGACGACGAGGTGGCCGCCTGACGGCGGGCACCACACCAACCATGAACTTCACCAACACCAGGAGCATTGCCATGAACCTCATGCAGGAAGACCTTGCGCGCGCACAGATGTCCGCGCGCCTGGGAGAGGCGCATCAGTTGCGGCGCGGCCACGAGCTGGCCCGCGCACGCCGCTTGAGCCGCAAGGCCGAGCGTGCAGCGCAGCAGGCGCGACTCGCCCTCGCCCGCTCGCTGTAACGGTCATCACGACCTCCGGACCCTGTCTGGTCGACTGAGTCTGGGCAGCCCTGATCGCGGGCACCACGGGAGCCGGGTACGACACCACGTCGTACCCGGCTCTCGTGCATTTCACCGCCGCCTGTGGAGGAGGCCCGGACCACCGCACCGGGATCTGTCAGGGTGCGGCCATGGGGGAGCGTTGGGCGGCCGCGGTCGAGCGTGGGCTGCCCCATCGGCCGATGCTGCGCCCCGGTGTCAGGGCGGTGCGCTCCGATGACCGCCACCTGCGGGTCGGCCTCGGTCCGGACGCGGTGCTCCTGCCCGACCTGCCGGCCACGCGCGACCTGCTCGGCCGGCTGGCCGAGGGACGCTCCGCGGTCGGCTGGGACGAGGTGACCACGCCGCTGGCCCGCCGGTTGGTCGAGTCGGGACTGCTGGTCGACGGTGAGGAGTTCTGGGCGGCGGTTCGCGACGGCCGCCGACGGGGGGTGTCTCGCGAGGTGGTGGCCGATGTGTTCGCCGGTGGCGACGACCATGGGCACCGGCTGCGGCGACGGCTGGGCTCCTGGGTCGCCCTCGACGTCCCCGATGGCTGGCGCCCGGGCATCACCGACCTGCTGGCGGCGTCGGGCGTGGTCACCCGACCGGCCGACGAGGAGTCGCTGCCGGCCGCGCGGCTGCTCGCCCGGCTGGGGGAGCCCCGCAGGGACCTGCTCGACCCCTGGATGCGCAGCGGTGAGCCGCACCTGCTCCTGCGACTGGTCGAGGGCGGCCTGACCGTCGGCCCGTTCGTCGAGGCCGGCCTGACGGCCTGCTGTCGGTGCGTGGACGCCCACCTGTCCGAGCGCGACCCGCGCCGCCCGTTGGTCGTCGAGCAGTACGCCGATCCGACCGGCGCGCGGCTGGTGCCGGAGCCGGTGTCGCCCTCGTTGCTGGCCCTTGGCTGGGCCATGGCGGCCCACGACCTGGTCACCTATGTCGAGGGAGGGGAGCCGGCGACGTGGTCGGCGACGATCACCATCGGCCGCGACCTGGCGGTCGAGCGGGTCCGCTGGGCGCGGCACGCGTGCTGTGGGTGCGGCTGGGGCGACCAGTGGGACGTCGTCTGAGACTCGGGGGGCCGCGACGCCCGCGGTCACCAGTACTCGGAGTCGAGCTTGCCCTCCATGGCTCGCAGGTGCTCGCGCGAGCACTGCTCGCAGTAGGTCCGGTGGCGACCGCTCTCCACGGCGGTCGACCAGGTCAGCGTCGCGGCGCCCTCCTCGGCGGTGCGACCGCAGAAGTCACAGGTGAGCACCACTCCACCGTAGAGCACACAGCGGCGCCACCCGGGTCGACCGGGTGGCGCCGCCGTGAGTCTGTGGATCCGGGTGAGCCTCAGGCCTTGCCCAGGATTCGGTTGAGGTTGGTGCCGCACACGGGGCAGACGGCCTTGGCCATCTTCGTGCCCTTGTCGTTCACCCTGATCTCGCCCTCGGCCTGGCGCTTGTCCTTGCACTTCACGCAGTAGAACTCACCGCTGTAGGTCTCCGCCATGACGGCCTCCTTGTCTATCTCTGTCCGGTCGTCGCGACGGGGTGTCCGGGGAAGCCCGTCGGTGCCCGAGCGACGGGTGTCGCTCGGACCGTCTGGGAGCCTAACCCACGCGTGTTCACGCTCGTGGGAGGCACACCGCCCGCGCCGTGGCGTGGCTCACGGCGGTTACCCTGCCGCCCATGGCTGACTTTCCGCATCTGAGGCTCGATCGGTTCGACGACGGCGTGGCCGTGGTGACCCTGGACAACCCCGACCAGCGCAACGCGATGTCGGCGGAGATGACGGCTTCGTGGGTCGCCGCGATCGACGAGCTGGCCGCCGACCGATCCGTGCGGGTCGTCGTCGTGACCGGCGAGGGGAGCGCGTTCTGCTCGGGTGGCAACACCAGCTGGATCACCAGCGAGCCCGACGCCACGGTCGACGAGCTGCGGGCCAGGATGATGCCCTTCTATCGGGCCTGGCTGTCCATCCGGCGGCTGGAGGTGCCCACGATCGCGGCGGTCAACGGCCACGCGATCGGCGCCGGGCTCTGCCTCGCGCTGGCCTGCGACCTGCGCTATGCCGCCGTCGGCGCCAAGCTGGGGGCGCCGTTCGTGGCACTCGGCATGCACGCCGGCATGGCGGCGACCTACCTGCTGCCCAACGTGGTCGGGCTGGCCCACGCTCGCGACCTGCTGCTGACCGGGCGGATCGTCGACGCCGAGGAGTCGCTGCGACTGGGCCTGGTCTCCCGGGTGCTGCCGGCCGAGACGTTCCACGAGGACGTGCTCGCCACGGCTCGCCAGGTCGCGGCGACGGCGCCGGTCGCTAGCCGGCTGACGACGCTCGCCCTGCGTGACGGTGGCCATGCGGACTTCGAGTCGGCGCTGCAGTGGGAGGCGCTGGCCCAGCCGATCACGCTGGCCACCGACGACCTTCACGAGGGGATCGCGGCCTCGCGCGAACGCCGCCGTCCGGAGTTCCGGGGCCGGTGACGGGTTCCCCGGCGGGCCGGTGAAACCAGCACTTCTCGACGGAAACTTCGGCCGAGAAGTGACAGATTCCCCGGTGGGCCGGGGAAACTGGCCAGCCCGCGAAGGGCCGGATAAAGGAAGAGGCCCCCGCCGCCGCCACGACACTTGCCTTCCCCTTGCGAGTGTCGCGTCGAACGGCCGGGGCCCTTCTGACCGCAACGCTAGGAGGCGGGCGGGTCGCCGGTCAACGCGACGGAGCCCACACCTGTGGACAGTGCTGTGGACAAGGCTGTGGACAACTGGTGAACCCGGTGGACAGGAAGGGGAAAGAGCCGGTTCGCGCTGTGGAGGACCGGCCGCGCCAACCGCCGTACCCAGGCCTGACCAGCCACAATGGATCTCCACCGCCTGTGGAAGAAGAAAAAGTCAACGCCGAGCAAAGGATTCTGCCCCGATGGCCCAGCCCAGCCTGCCCGACGGCGCCCCCACGCCCGTCGCCGCCCTCCGGCGGATGGCGTTCCTGCTGGAGCGGGCCCGGGAGGACACCTACAAGGTCAAGGCCTACCGCAACGCCGCGGCCACGCTGCTGCCGCTGACCGATGACGAGGTGCGTGGCCACGTCGACGCCGGCACGCTCACCACGCTGCCGGGCATCGGGGCGAGCACCGCCAAGGTCGTCGAGCAGGCGGTGCGCGGCGAGGTGCCGACCCGGCTGCGCGAGCTGGAGTCGACCCTGGGTGGGCCGGTGACCCGCGGCGGTGCCGAGCTGAGAGCCCGGCTGCGCGGTGACCTCCACTCCCACTCCGACTGGTCCGACGGTGGGTCCCCGATCGAGGAGATGGCCTTCACCGCGATCGAGCTCGGTCACGACTACCTCGTCCTCACCGACCACTCACCCCGGCTCAAGGTCGCCCGCGGGCTGTCTGCCGAGCGGCTCTCGCGCCAGCTCGGCGTCGTGGCGGCGGTCAACCAGCACCTCGGCGCGACGGCCGGCTTCCGGCTGCTCACGGGCATCGAGGTCGACATCCTCGAGGACGGCGGCCTCGACCAGACCGAGGAGATGCTGGGCCGTCTCGACGTCCGGGTGGCGAGCGTCCACTCCAAGCTGGCGATGGAGCCTGACGCGATGACGCGGCGCATGGTCCGCGCCGTCCAGAACCCCTGGACCAACGTCCTCGGCCACTGCACGGGCAGGCTGGTCACCGGCAACCGCGGCACCCGGCAGCCCAGCCGCTTCGACGCGCGCACCGTCTTTGAGGCCTGCGCCGAGCAGGGAGTCGCCGTCGAGATCAACGCACGACCCGAGCGACGCGACCCACCGACCGCGTTGCTCGAGCTCGCCCGCGACATCGGCTGCCTGTTCTCCATCGACTCCGACGCCCATGCCCCCGGCCAGCTCGACCTGCTCGGTCACGGCTGCGAGCGGGCCGAGGCCGCCGGGATCGACCCCGACCGGATCGTCAACACGTGGGACCGGGAGCGGCTGCTCACGTGGGCTGTCCCCGGTGTCCACTAGCGTCGCGGCCATGGCCTCTCCACTCGGCTCCCGACCGACGGCCCCCCAGATCGACGTACGCCGGTCGCGCCGTCGGCGCCGCACGGTGTCGGCCTACCGCGACGGCGACACCATCGTGGTCCTCATCCCCGCGACGCTGACGCGCGACCAGGAGGCCGAGTGGGTCGACACCATGGTCAAGCGGCTCGAGCGCAGTGAGGCGCGCCGCCGGCCGTCCGACGACGAGCTCATGACCCGAGCCCGGCGGCTCAGCCGCGAGCACCTCGATGGCCGCGCGCAGCCGGCCACGGTCCGCTGGGTGAGCAACCAGCGGTCCCGCTGGGGGTCGTGCACGCCGGCCGACCGTTCGATCCGGCTCTCCGACCGGCTCCAGCCCATGCCGGCCTGGGTGGTCGACTATGTCCTGGTCCACGAGCTGGCCCACCTGCTCGAGGCGGGCCACGGTCCTCGCTTCTGGGGCTGGGTCGACCGCTACCCCGAGGCCGAGCGGGCCAAGGGCTATCTCCTCGGCTATGCCGCAGCCGCCCACCTCGAGCCGCCGGTGGTCGAGACCGACGACGAGTCGGGCGTCGAGCCGGTGGAGCCCGCTCTGTTCTGAACCGCCGGAGTCGGTCGGTCAGTGCACCTGGCTGCCGGGCTCGGCGGCGAGCCGAGCGAGGGCATGGCGCACGAGCTCGTCCAGGTCGGGGTTGGGCAGCGACTCCACCGGGAACCAGCCCAGCTTGAGCGACTCCTCGCTCGCGACGTGGTGGGCGCCCGGTGCCGCCACGGCCACGAACCGGACGTCGAGGTGGTGGGCCGCGCCGCGCGGGTCGCAGAAGGGCACGGCGTGCTCGCTGAGGTGAACCGGCACCGGGTCCAGCCGGAGGTCGGTCAGCCCGGACTCCTCGATGGCCTCCCGCGCCGCGGCGCCGGCCAGGGTGTCGTCGCCGTCCTCGCAGTGGCCGCCGAGCTGGAACCACTGCCGAGCCTTGGCATGGAGGGTCAACAGCACCTCACCGAGGTCGGCGGAGAGCACCAGCGTGCTGGCGGTCAGGTGGTCTGGATAGCAGCCGCGGGTCATCCCGTCGGGGTGGGCCTCCAGGTGAGCGACGTAGCGCTGGCGCAGCGACTCCTGCTCCGGTGTCGGGCCGGTCCAGGCCCGCAGGGTGGCCAGGGCGTCCGGCTGGAGGCCCTCGACTGGCAGGCTCACGCGGTCGGGTCGTCGCCGCTGCCGCCACCGTCGAGCAGATTGCGCAGCTCGGCGTCGAACTCGTCGGCGGACAGCTCGGCGGGCGCCGTGGCGCCCTCGCGGAACCCCAGCGGGTCGTCGAGGTCCTCGGCGGTGGGCAGCAGGTCGGGGTGCATCCAGACGCCGTCGCGGGCCTCGGCCCCCTGGCGGGTGCGCAGCGAGCCCCACAGCGTGGAGGCGTCGCGCAGCCGCCGGGGCCGCAGTTCCAGCCCGACGAGGGCGGCGAAGGTCTCCTCCGCGGGACCGCCGGCGGCCCGCCGGCGTCGCCACGTCTCCTGGAGCTTGCTCGCGGCGGGCATCCGGCCCTCGATGGCCTGGCCGACGACCTCGTCGACCCAGCCCTCGACGAGCGCCAGGGTGACCTCGAGGCGGGACAGGGCGGCCCGCTGGGCCGGCGTCTCCTTGGGCTCGAACAGCCCGCCCTGCATGGCTTCCTGGATCGCGGCGGGGTTGGAGATGTCGATGCTCCGCAGCTGGTCCTCCAGCCCGGTGACGTCGATCTCGACGCCGCCGGCATAGTCGGCGACAGCTCTCGGTGGGCGCTGGCGCAGTAACAAAACATGGGCGAACAGCCGCTGGTGAGCGGCCTCGCGCAGG
>JAGQUE010000140.1 GCA_020438665.1 Nocardioidaceae bacterium
CCGAGGAGTTCCGCCTCGCGGTCTATCTCGCCGATGTCGAGGGTTTCCCCTACAAGGAGATCGCCGAGATCATGGGAACCCCCATCGGCACGGTGATGTCCCGTCTCCACCGCGGCCGCCGTCAGCTGCGCGACATGCTGTCAGACCACGTGCGTGCCAACGACCTCCTGCGCGTCGGAGAGGGGGAGTGATGGGCCACGACGACGAGTCCTGTGCGGACTTCATCGAGCGCATCGTCTATCTCCTCGACAACGAGCTCGACGAGGACGACGTCCACGCTGTCAAGGAGCACCTCGACCGGTGCGCGCCCTGCCTGGAGAAGTACGACGTCCAGAGGACCGTGAAGTCCCTGGTGGCCCGGTCCTGCTCCGAGGCGGCGCCGGACACGCTGCGCGAGCGGGTGTTGCTGTCGATCCGCGAGGTCCACATCCGCTACACCGAGCGGGGCTGACCGCTCGATTCGCCGCGGCGGCCGTCTTTTGAGAGGATGGCCCGGCCCTTCGGGGCCACCACCGATCCAGGAGGTCACCATGGGCAAGTCCGGCAGCAAGCGCCGCGGACGCAAGAAGAAGGCCGCCAACCACGGCAAGCGTCCCAACTCCTGAGCATCCGCATCCCTGACCGACGTCGCGTCGCGACCAGGGTGTGAGTGCCAGCACGCAAGAGCCCCCGAGCCGATGGCCGGGGGCTCTGGCCTGTGGCCCGGGTCAGCGGTGCAGCCGGGCCAGGAACCGCTCGGCGTCGACCACGGCCCGGGTGATGCGCGCGCTGCCCACCAGCGTCCCATCGTCGTGGTGCGCCTCGACGGTGAAGGTGTGCAGTCGGCCGTCCTCGGCCTCGCGGGTCGCCGTGACCGTGACGGTGGCACCGACCTGGCTCGGCGCCCGGTGCTGCACGGTCACCTCCGTGCCGACGCTCGTCGAGCCGTTCGGCAGCGCCGGCTCCAGAGCATCACAGGTGACCGCCTCACACCACGCCAGCAGGCGAGGTGTGCCGAGGACCGGCAGGCTCCCGGAGCCGACCGCCGCCGCCGTGTCGTCGTCGCCGACGACGAACTGACGCTCGGCCTCCACCTCAGCCCTCCTGCCCGTCGCTGAGGTGGACCATCGCGAACGCGAGCAGCCGCGTGCCCGGCTCGGGGAACCAGTCGCGGTCGGGGTCGCGGGTGAAGCCCGACCGGGCATAGATGCCGTGGGCGGTCGTCTGGTCGGGCAGCGAGCAGAGCACCACGCCGCGATCGCCGTCCGCGCGTGAGCGCTCCAGGCAGGCGGCCACCAGGGCGGCGCCGACTCCGCGGCCCTGCGCGTCGGGAGCGACGGCGAGGGTGCGGAACTCGCCCTCGTCGTCGCGTCCCAGCTCGCGCCAGGGCGAGCCATGGGGGCAGTAGGTCACGGTCCCGAGCACGCGGCCGTCCTCGACGGCGACCAGCAGCAGCGCCTCCGCGGCCCGGCGCGCAGCGTCGCGCAGCTGGTCGACATAGCGGTGCTCGGCATCGAGGTGGCCCCCGGCCACATAGGCCGCGGCGGTGAGGTCGCCCACGACGGCGTACTCCTCGGGCAGGGCCGGCCTGATCTCCATCAGATCCCGAAGGTGTTGCGCGGATAGGCGGCGTCGACGTCGGTGATCACGTTGACGAGGTAGGGCACGCCGGAGGCGAACGCCCGGTCGAGCGCCGGCCCGATCTGCGCCGGGTCGGTGACGGTCTCACCGCCCCCGCCGAGCGCGCGTACGACGGCGTCATAGCCGGTCTGCGGGGCCAGGTCGGCCGCGACGTCATAGCCATAGAGCATCTGCATGGGGCCCTTCTCCAGGCCCCACGCCGAGTTGTTGCCCACGACGATCACGACCGGGAGGCGGTGGCGGACCAGCGTGTCGACGTCCATCAGCGAGAAGCCGGCCGCGCCGTCGCCCATCAGCAGCACCACCTGGGCCGAGGGACGGGCGAGCCGGGCTGCGATCGCGGCGCCCAGGCCGGCACCGAGGCAGCCATAGGGACCGGGGTCGAGCCACCCGCCCGGCCGCTGCGGCTCGATGAACTTGCCCGCGAAGGACACGAAGTCACCGCCGTCGCCGATCACGACCGCGTCGTCGGCCAGGCGGGGGACGAGCTCGCCATAGATGCGCGCCGGGTGGATCGGGTCGGCCTCGGCGGTCAGCAGTGCGGCGTCGCGGTTGGCCGCCGCGGCGACGCTCGCCTGGAGGTCGCCGAGCCACGCCGACCAGTCCGGGCGGCGGACCAGGTGGTGGCAGGCCTCCAGCAGGCCGTCCAGCACCATGGTCAGGTCGCCGCTGGCCGAGCCGGCGAGCGCAGCGTGCGTGGAGACCTGGGTCGGGGAGTCGGCCAGGTGGACGACCGCAGCCGGCTGAGCGCCGTCCTTGCCGCCGAAGACGCCATAGCCGAGCCGGAAGTCGAGCGGGGTGCCGACCACGACGACCAGGTCGCTGCTGGCGAAGGCCTGGCCACGGGCCTTGGTCACCAGGAGTGGGTGGCCGCCGGGCAGCACGCCGCGGCCCATGCCGTTGGTGAGCGTCGGGATCTGCAGCTCCTCGGCGAAGCGCAGCGCGGCCACCTCGGCCCCGTCGGCCCACACGTCGGTGCCGAGCACGAGCACCGGTCGCTGCGCCGCGCCGATGAGCTCGGCGATCTCGGCGAGCGCCTCGGTGTCGGGCTCGAGCCGCTGCAGCCCGGGCCCGCCGGGTGCCGGCCCCGAAGCGGAGCTGAAGAACTCGTCCATCGGGATGTCGACGAAGACCGGGCCCCGGTGCGACGAGCGGGCTGCGGTGAAGGCGTCGTCGAAGCCGCCGAGGACCGCGCCCGACGTTGCGATGGTGCGCGCCACCTTGGCGACGGGGGCAACGATGGGCGGCTGGTCCAGCTCCTGGAGACTGCCCATGCCCCAGCGGTTGTTGGGCGCCCGGCCACCGACCACCACCATGGGCGAGCCCGCGAACGACGCCTGCGCGATCGCGCTGACACCGTTGGTGACACCGGGGCCGGCCGTGAGGACCGCGAGCCCGGGGATCCGGGTGAGCTTGCCGGTGGCCTCGGCCGCGAAGGCGGCGGTCTGCTCGTGGCGGACGTCGAGGATCCGCATGGGCGGGTCGGCCTTGACGGCGCCGTCATAGATCGGGAAGACGTGCGCCCCGGACAGCGTGAACATCGTCTCGACACCGTGAGCCCGCGCGACGGCCACGGCGAGCTCGCCGGCGTGGCCGGTGATCGTCGCCCCGGCGGTGGTGCCGGTGTC
>JAGQUE010000013.1 GCA_020438665.1 Nocardioidaceae bacterium
CCGTCGCACTCGAAGCAGTTGCCGCAGGACAGACATCGGCCGGCCTCATATCTCGCCTCGGCGTCGGTCAGCCCGGCCACCACCTCGTCGAATGCCTGCACGCGCACCGACGGGTCGAGCTCGCTCTGCTGGCGTTGGGTGTGGTCGCCGAAGTACCACAGGTGCAGCTTGTCGAGCGTGGCGACCTCGTGCTTGGGGCGGCCGGGACCGAAGCCCCCGCGCAGCCAGGCGTCGATGTTGCGCGCGGCCTTCTTGCCGTGACCCACGCCGATGGTGACGGTCCGCTCGGACGGGACGGCGTCGCCCCCGGCGAACACGCCGGGCGCTCCGGTCATCAGCGTCAGCGGGTCGACCTGGACGACGTCGCCGTCGAACTGGACCCCCGGCACGCCGGCCAGGAAGCGGGTGTCGCTCTCCTGGCCGAGGGCCAGGATGACCGTGTCGGCGGCGAGCGTCTCGAACCGGCCGGTGCCGTGCGGCTTGCCGTGCTCGTCGAGCTCCTGCACCTCGACGGTGAGCTGGTGCTCGTCCATCGACGCGATGGTGCGCAGCCAGTTGATGCGGACGCCCTCCTCCTCCGCCTCTGCGGCCTCCTGCTCGTGGGCGGGCATCTGGTCGCGGGTGCGGCGATAGACGATCACCGTGTCCTCCGCGCCGAGCCGACGGGCCACCCGGGCGGCGTCCATCGCGGTGTTGCCGCCGCCATAGACCGCGACCCGGTCGCCGAGCTGGGGCTGCTCCCCGGACTCCACCTGGCGCAGGAAGGTGACGGCATCGAGCACCTTGCTGACGTCCTGGTTGGGGATGTCTACCCGCTTGGAGAGGTGGGCGCCGACCGCGACGAACGCCGCGTCGAAGCCGCCCTCGGTCATCTCCGACTGGAGGTCGGTGACGACGTGATCCTGCTCGAAGCGCACGCCGAGGTGGGCGATCCGGCGGATCTCGGCGTCGAGCACCCGACGCGGCAGCCGATAGGAGGGGATGCCATAGCGCATCATCCCGCCGGCCAGCGGTGAGTTGTCCCGGACGACGACCTCGTGCCCCAACCGGGCGAGGTGGTAGGCGGCCGACAGGCCGCTCGGGCCGGCGCCGACCACGAGCACCCGTCGGCCGGTGCGGTTGCGCGGCACCTCGAAGGACCAGTCGCGGTCGATGGCGGTGTCACCCAGGAAGCGCTCCACCGCGTGGATCGAGACCGAGCCGTCCATGAGGCCCCGGTTGCACGCGCTCTCGCACGGGTGGTAGCAGACCCGGCCGTGGATCGCGGGGAACGGGTTGTCCACGGTCAGCTGCCGCCAGGCGTCCTCGTGGCGGCCGGCCTTGGCGAGCGAGAGCCAGGCCTGGATGTTCTCGCCCGCGGGACAGCCGGCGTTGCACGGCGGGAGCAGGTCGACATAGACCGGCCGCTGCGTGCGCACGGGTCCTGACCGCCGACGTCCAGAGCCGAGCGCACTGAGCGGCGCCACGTCCTCGCTGGGCTGGTGACTGTTCTGCTCCTCGACCACCGGGTCTCCTCGTCGAGCCGGGCGGACGTTCCGGGCGACGTCCGTTCCGACCTTAGACCCAGCCCGCCTCGGCCTCAGTGGGTTGGTCCAACCAGCGTGATGCGGCCCTCGTCTCCGGCCGGTCGTGGGAGGCTGGGGTGGTGTGCACCGTCCGCCGACTCGCCCTGTCCCTGGTGGTAGCCGGCCTCATGGCCGCGGGGCTGGCGCCCGCGGCGGGTGCGACCTACGCCGCCCGCGCGGCCGAGCGCGGCGCCCGGGAGGTCGCCGTGCCTCCCGAGGGTGCACCGGTCGACACAAGCAGCCCCGACCGGTGGGTGGGCAACGGGACGCCCACGAGCTGCACCTCCAAGGCCGTGGTGCGCGCGGTCCGGCTCGGTGGCGTCATCCGGTTCCGGTGTGGGCCGGCTCCCGTCACGATCGTGATGTCCAGGACCGCCAAGGTCGTCAACACCAGCAAGCGGGTGGTCCTCGACGGCGGCGGGCTGGTCACGCTGAGCGGCGGCGGCAAGCGCCGCATCCTCTACCAGAACACCTGTGACCCCAAGCAGACCTGGACCACCAGCCACTGCCAGGATCAGGCGACTCCCAAGCTCGTGGTCCAGAACATCTCCTTCGTCGCCGGCAACTCCACCGGGCAGAAGCAGGAGGGAGGTGGTGGCGGAGCGATCTTCGACCGGGGTGGACAGCTCAAGATCGTCAACACCACGTTCCTGCGCAATCGCTGCGACCGCACCGGCCCGGACCTCGGTGGCGCCGCGGTGAGGGTGCTCGACCAGTTCCAGGACCGGCCCGTCTATGTCGTCGGCAGCACCTTCCGCAAGGGCGTCTGCAGCAACGGGGGCGCGCTCTCGAGCATCGGGGTCTCGTGGGCGGTCTATAACAGCGTCTTCACCGACAACCGGGCGATCGGCCACGGTGCCAACCCGCCCCGACGTGGCACCCCGGGCGGCGGCTCCGGTGCCGCGATCTACAACGACGGCAACACCATGCGCCTCTATGTCGCCGGGACGACGATGACCGGCAACCACGCCAAGGAGGGTGGCGGCGCCATCTTCTATGTCAGCAACGACCGCTCCGGCACCGTGCGGATCACCTGGTCGACCCTGCAGGACAACCCCAGCGACGGCTTCGAGACGCAGCCGGGGATCTTCTTCCTCGGCCGGTCGCTGAAGGTGACCCACGCGATCGTGCGGTGACCCGGCCGCTGAGCGCAGCGTGGGGCCAGGCAACCCTGTCCCGGGGTCGCGGTCGGCTAGCGTCGCCCCGTGGGTGAGAACAGATCTCCGCGGCTCGGGCGGCCGCCGCTTCACAACCGCGACGACCTGCTCGACTGTGCGGCGCGGGTCGTGGTCGAGCGCGGCTATGACGGCATGCGCTACCAGGACCTGAGCGACGCCTCCGGTGTGCCCGTCGCGAGCCTGCGCCACTACTTCCCGACCATCGACGGCCTGCGTCACGAGGCGCTGACCCACTCGATCCGTGCCGAGCTCGCCATGCTGGAGACGCTCGCCGGGCAGTTCGACGAGCCGTGGGAGCAGTTGTGCCAGTTCGTCCGTCACGCGATCGGCGTCGACGAGCACGCGCGCCGTCACAGCTGGCTGTTGTGGTTGGAGTACTGGCGGATCGCCGCCAGGGACGCCAGCTTGGGGCCGATCGCCGAAGAGGTCTATGACGCCTGGAACGGCGTCGTCCAGCGGATCATCGAGCGCGGGGTCGTCGACGGCTCGTTCGACCTCGGCGACCTGACCGCGGCCGACGCCGCGTTCCAGGCCAGCGCCTTCGTCGATGCCGTCGGTCCCAGCATCGCGATCGCCCCCGAGGATGACGCGCTCGCCGAGCGCCTCCTCGCCCAGGTGGAGTCCGCCACGCGGCGGTTGGTGGGCCGCTGAACCGATCATCGCGGGTCCGCTAGCGTCGCGGTGTGGCTGACACCGATGCCCCCCGTCGTGGGCGCCCTCCGGTCCACGATCGTGCCGAGCTGCTCGACGTGGCCGCCAGGGTCGTGGTGGAGCGTGGTTATGACGGGCTGAGGTTCCAGGACGTCGCGGTCGCCAGCGGTGTCCCCGCGGCCAGCCTGCGTCACTACTTCCCGACCATCGGAGCGTTGCGTCACGAGGCGCTGATGCACTCGGTGAGACGCGAGATGGAGCAGCTCGAGGAACAGGTCGCTCGCCACGACGACCCGTGGGACCAGATCCGCGAGATCATCATCTTCTCCCTCGGCACCGATGCTGCCATGCGCCGACACAGCTGGCTGTTGTGGCTGGAGTACTGGCGGGCCGCCGCCCGCGACGAGGTCCTCGCCCGCCACTCCGACGTGATCGACGCGGAGTGGACGGCGATGACCCTGCGCGCCGTACGCGCGGGCGTGGCGGCCGGCAGCTTCCGGCTCGACCAGCCCGAGGAGCGCGCCGCCTATGAGGTCAGCATCCTCACCGACGGGGCGGGCCTTGCCATCGCCATCGAGCCCGACAACGACGAGCTGGCCGCGGCGCAGATCGAGCACGTGCTGCGAGCGGCCCGGCGGATGCTCGGCGTGTCAGCCCCCACAACCCCCCGGGTTTGATGGAAGTGCCATCCGTTTCCAACCGGTTCCGTTGTGATGTGCGACATCAACCTGCGGATTTCCCGACGCGGGTGTCACGATCCGCTGACTGGAACGGTTCTGTCTAGTAGCGTCGAGGTGTGGCCGAGAACCTAGCTCGGAGACGTGGCCGGCCCCCGGTACACAATCGCGAGGACTTGTTGGAGCGCGCAGCCGCCGTGGTGGTCGAGCGCGGCTATGAGGGTCTGCGCTACCAGGACGTCAGCCTGGCGACCGGTGTCCCCGTGGCGAGCCTGCGCCACTACTTCCCCACCATCGACGGCCTGCGCAACGAAGCCCTCACCCAGTCGATCCAGGACGAGATGGCGATGCTCAGGACCGCCACGGAGTCGGTGGACGACCCGTGGGAGCAGCTGTGCGTGTTCATCCGCCACTCCCTCGGCGTCGATGAGCGCTCACGTCGCTACAGCTGGCTGCTGTGGCTGGAGTACTGGCGAAGCGCCGCGCGCGACCCCGACCTGGTCTGGATGACCGACCAGGTCAACACCGCCTGGGCCCAGCTGGTCCAGTCGATCGTCCAGGCAGGCATCCGCGGCGGTCGCTTCACCATCCAGGGCTCCGTCGAGGACGCCGCCTTCGACATCAGCGCGATCATCGACGGCATCGGGCCCCAGCTGGTGATGGACTCCGCCAACGAGGAGGTCGCCGAGCACGGGTTCGACCGCGCCATCACGGCGGTCCGTCGGGTCCTCGGGGTGAGTGAGACCGACTGCCCCGATGTGTGACACCTTCGTCTCGCTGACCGATGACGGGGTGCTGCTCGCCAAGAACAGCGACCGCGACGTCAACGAGGCGCAGACGGTGCGCTGGCATGCCGCCGCCGACCACACCGCGGGGTCGCCCCTGACCACGACGTGGTCGACCATCGAGCAGGTCGCCCACACGCACGCGATCGCGGTCTCCCAGCCCTGGTGGATGTGGGGCGCCGAGATGGGCGCCAACGAGCACGGCGTGACCATCGGCAACGAGGCGGTCTTCACCCGGCGCACCGGCCGGCCCCGGCGCAGCGACGGCGCGCTCCTCGGCATGGACCTGCTGCGGCTGGCGCTCGAGCGCGCCACGACCCGCCACGAGGCCCTCGAGGTGATCGTCTCCCTCCTGGAGCAGCACGGGCAGGGCGGCTCCGCCAGCCACGAGCACCCGCGGTTCCGCTACGACAACTCCTACCTCGTCGCCGACCCCGGCGGAGCCGTCGTCCTCGAGACGGCCGGGCGCCGATGGGCGGCCGAGGAGGTGACCGGGCCGGCCCGGTCGATCTCCAACGGGCTGACCATCGCCGGCTTCGCGGAGCGCTACGCCGATCCCCTGCGCGGCCGCATCGCCCAGTGCGCCGTACGCCGTGACCGGACGACCGCGATCGCCCGCAAGGCCGACGCCGTGGCGGCGATGATCGCCGGACTGCGCGACCATGGCGGGAGCGCAGGTCCGGAGTACTCCTGGGTCAACGGCGCCCTCAGCGCCCCCTGCGCCCACGCCGGCGGACTCGTCACCTCGACCCAGAGCACCGCCTCGTGGGTGGCGGACCTCCGCGGGGAGCACCGCCACTGGGTCACGATGACCTCGGCACCGTGCACCGGACTGTTCCGGCCGGTCACCGTCGACCGGCCGCTGGCCGAGGACGTGGTCGGCAACCGTTTCGACGGCGCGTCCGCGTGGTGGCGCCACGAGCTGGTCCACCGGGTCGCCCTGCGCGACCTGCCCCAGGCGCTCGACCTCTATCGCGACGAGCGCGACGCCACCGAGCGGGCGTGGCTCGCGGACCCCCCTGACCCGGGCGAGGCCGCTGCGGAGGCAGCCCGGCTGGACCGCTGGTGGGCCGGCCTGGTGGCCGGGGCCGAGCTCAGCGACACGCGGCCGGCGTGGCTGCGGCGACTCTGGTCGCGCTGGGACGCCGCTGCCGTGCTGCCCGCCTGATCTCGCCTGCCCGCCTGATCGCGACGGACGCCGGGCGTCAGCTGACGTCCTGGCGCACCGTGCGGGCGATCCCGGCGCCCGCCAGCACCGCCGCCCAGGCGGCGAGGACGAGCGCCGCGACCCACCAGGACAAGACGACGGCGTCCGAGCTGCTCTGCACGCCGTTGACCACCGCGTTGGTGGCGGAGCTGGGCAGATAGGGCGCGATGTGGTCGCGTCCGAAGGACCAGAACGACAGGGCGAAGCCGAGCAGCGGCTCGGCGATCCACGCCACCCCGACGCCGATGAGCAGCGCGGCGACCTGGTTGGGGATGAGGATCCCGACCCCGAGCCCGATCAGGCACCACAACCCGAGCACGAGCAGGCTGAGTGCGAGGGTACGGAGGATCTCGATCGACGGGAACGGGTCGGCGCCGCGGGCCTGGAGGGTGACGGCACCCACGGCCACCGACCCGATCAGCGAGATGAGGCCATAGCCGGCGCCGATGACGAGCAGCGCGACCACCTTGGCCAGCATCACGCGGGAGCGGTGGGGGATCGCCAGGAAGGTGCTGGTGATCGTCTTGTGCCGGTATTCCGACCCGATGTGCATCACGCCGATCGTCAGCATCAGCAGGTAGCCGAGGCTGAGCCCGGCCGTATAGACACTGTTGGCGAGCTGGACCGGCGTTCCGACGACCCCGCCGTTGACCTGGGCACTGTCGGAGGTGAACAGCAGCCCGAACAGCAGGGCGAAGCCCGCGGCGCCGAGCACGACCGCGATGGCCATGCCCCACCACATCCGGGTGGTGAAGAACTTCAGCAGCTCCGCGCGTACGGCGCGTCCGAACCCGCCCATCACGCCACCCCTCCCGCGACCGTGCCGTCGACCGGCATCGTGGCACCGGGGCCCAGGTTGCGGTTGGTGCCCTCGGTCAGCTGGAAGAACAGCGTCTCGAGATCGGCCTCGCGACGCTTCAGCTCCCAGATCGGCAACCCCGCCCTGAGCGCGATCTCGCCCACGCCCCGCAGGTCGCTGGTCGCCACGACGATCTCGCCGTCGACGCCCGGAGCCGTGGCCAACCCGGCCTGGTTGAGCGAGATCACCAGCGCGGCGGGATCCGACGTGCGCACGATGGCGCCGTCGCCGCCGCTCAGCTCGGCCATCGTGCCCTGCTTGACCAGTCGGCCGTTGGCGATGATCACCACGTCGTCGACGGTCTGCTGGACCTCCTGGAGGAGATGGCTGGAGATGAGGATCGTCTTGCCCTGGTCGCTGAGGTGGCGCAGGAACGTGCGCAGCCAGCGGATGCCCTCGGGGTCCAGGCCGTTGGCCGGCTCGTCGAGGACCAGCACCTGCGGGTCGCCGAGCAGCGCCGCCGCCAGGGCCAGCCGCTGCCGCATGCCCATGGAATAGGCGCCGGCGCGCCGGCTGGCGAAGGCCGGGATGCCGGTCAGCTCGAGCAGCTCGTCGACGCGCGTGGTCGGCACCCCGCTGGACGCGGCCAGCACCCGCAGGTGGTCGCGGCCGGAGCGCCCGGGGTGGAAGTTGGTGGCCTCGAGCGCCGCACCGACCGTGTGGAGGGGGTCGGGCAGCTCGCGGTAGTGCCGGCCCCCGATCGTCGCCGTCCCGGAGGTGGGCCGGATCAGGTCGAGCAGCATCCGCAGCGTCGTCGTCTTGCCCGCACCGTTGGGCCCGAGGAACCCCGTGATCCGTCCGGGCCGCACGACGAAGCTGAGCTCGTCGACGGCCGTGAACGCGCCGAACCGCTTGGTCAGCTGGTGGAACTCGACTGCTGCGCCGGGCGTGGTCATGATGGCCTCCTCGCGCTGTCCATGCTGCGATCCTGGCACGCCGGTCCCAGCCGGTGCGCGCGACCCGAGGAGGACCCATGACGCGGCAACGACCCGTGATCGTCGTCGGAGCAGGACTGTCGGGGCTCGCCGCCGCTCGCCGGCTAGTGGCGCACGGGCGGGACGTCGTGGTCCTCGAGGCCCGTGACCGCGTGGGCGGCCGCCTCGAAGGCGGTCGTCTCGCCGACGGCACGCCCCTGGAGCTCGGCGGCCAGTGGATCGGCCCGACCCAGGACCGGATCTATCAGCTGGTCGCCCAGCTGGGCCTGGAGACCTTCCGGACCTATAACGACGAGGGCCAGCTCACCTTGGACCTGCTCGGCATCCGGTCGCTGATGAAGCCCCACCGCGGGGCGCTGCCCCGGGTCTCCCCGATCGCGCTGGCCGACCTCGGCCAGGGGCTGCTCCGCTTCCAGCGACTGGCCAAGAAGGTCGACCTCGACCGGCCCTGGCTGACCCCGGACGCCGAGGTGCTCGACGGCCAGACCTTCCGCACCTGGATCCACCGCAACCTGCGCACCTCGGTGGGGCGCGCCTATTTCCACACCGCGTGCGAGGCGGTCTGGGCCGCCGAGCCCGGCGACCTGAGCCTGCTCCACGCCCTGTTCTATGCCAAGTCCGGCACCGACCTCGACACCCTCATCGCCGTCGACCGGGGCGCCCAGCAGGACCGCATCGTCGGCGGGTCGGTCAGGATCGCCCAGGTGATCGCCGACGAGCTCGGCGACCGGGTGCGGCTCGGTGTCCCCGTCCGTACCATCCACCACGACGCCGACGGGGTGCGGGTCGAGTGCCGCGACGGGTCGTCCCACGACGGCTCGCACGTGATCGTGACGTTGCCCCCGACCCTGGCCGGGCGGCTCGACTATGCCCCCGCCCTGCCGTCGTGGCGCGACCAGCTCACCCAGCGCCTGCCCGCTGGGTCGGTCATCAAGGTCTTCGCCGTCTATGACGAGCCGTTCTGGCGGGCCGAGGGGCTCAACGGCCAGGCCGCCAGCGACCGCGGCCCGGTCAAGGTGACCTTCGACAACAGCCCGCCGTCGGGTGCGCCGGGGGTGCTGATGGGCTTCCTCGAGGGCGCCGAGGCCCGCGTCTGGGCCCGCGGGTCCGAAGCGGACCGCCGCGAGGCGGTGTTGCGCTGCTTCGTGCGCTACTTCGGACCCCGGGCCGCCGAGCCGCGCGAGTATGTCGAGAAGGACTGGATGGCCGAGGAGTTCACCCGGGGTTGCTATGGCGCCCACTTCACCCCGGGCGTCTGGACGTCGTACGGCGAGGCGCTGCGCGAGCCGATCGGGCGGATCCACTGGGCCGGGGCCGAGACGAGCCCTGTCTGGAACGGCTATATGGAGGGCGCGGTCCTCTCGGGGGAGGCCGTCGCCGAGACCATCGTCACCTCAGCCGCAGGAATGGCCGACGCCGCTGCGGCGTTCCCGGCCACGTGACCCCCAAGAACGCCGCCGACCTGACCCCGCTGCTGCGCGACCGCTGGAGCCCCCGCAGCTTCGACCCGACCCACGAGGTCGGCGACGGGGACCTCCGGCTGCTGCTCCGGGCCGCCCAGTGGGCACCGAGCGCCGGCAACTCCCAGCCCTGGGCGTTCCTGGTGGCCCAGCGCGGCGAGGAGAGCCACGCCAAGCTGGTGGCCTCGCTCTCGCGCGGCAACGTGGGCTGGGTGCCCGCCGCCTCGGTCGTCCTCATCACCCTCGCCCACACCGCCACGGGTGACGAGCCCGACGCCCCGTCGTTCAGCGACTACGCCGACTATGACCTCGGCCAGGCCGTCGCACACCTCACCGTCCAAGCCTCGGCGCTCGGGCTCGACGTCCACCAGTTCGCGGGCTTCGACCACGCGGCCGTGGCCGAAGCGTTCGACGTCCCGTCATACTTCACGGTGAAGACCGGCCTCGCGATCGGACGTCACCTCGACCCCGACGACGAGGGCCTTCGCCAATGGGAGAGCCGCAAGCGCTCCCGTCGCGAGCTCGACGAGTTCGTGTTCACCAGGAAGTGGGGGGAGCCGTGGGCCTGAGCCGCCGCACCAAGAGCGTCCTGCTCTTCGTCGTCGTGCTCCTGCTCATCAACCTCCCCCTGGCCCAGAGCCTGGCCTCCGGCTATCGGCTCGACCACGACTCCGAGCGCGTCACGGCCGTGCTGACCGACGCGTCAGTCTCCGGCCCCGCCGCCGACCCCCACTATGTGCTGAGTGCCCGCCTCCCGGCGGACGTCGACAGCGACGAGACCGTGGTGTCCGCGCGCGTCGACAAGCCGGCCTACGATGCCGCCGTCGCCAGCCGTCAGGTCCCCCTTCGGGTGCTCCCGTCACGTCCGTCGCTGTCCTACCGCTTCGACGGGCAGGTGCCGGCGCGGACCGGGCTCTGGCTGACCTTGGCGGCCGACGCGGTTCTCGCGGCCCTGGTGCTGCTGATCTCGCGCACCTCCCGCTATCGACGCCGGGCCGACGACCTCCGTCTCGAGGCGACCGCCCCGGTCGAGGAGATGGGTGACGAGCACGGTGGGCACGGTGTCCGCGATGACGAGCCGGCCGAGGGCCTGCGGCGGCACGTGCTCGTCGTCGGCCAGGTCCTCGAGCTCAGCGACCACGAGGTCCTCATCGACGCCGGTGGCCAGATGGCGTGGGTGGTCCTCGACGGCCACGACTGCCAGGTGGCGGTCGGTGACCACGCCGCCGTGCGCGGACGGGTCCTCGACTGACCCGCTGCCACCCCGAGTCCTCGCCCCCGGGGATTCAGGCGGCCTTCACCCGGGCGGTGCCATAGTTCTCTCCAGGCGACCCGACCGGGCCGTCGTGGCGCCGTCAGGGGGTGGGCGATGATCCAGAGCTTCATCAACTTCCTCCTCGGCGTGCCTCCGCCGCTCGCCTATGTGCTGATCGGGGCCCTCGTCTTCGCCGAGGCGGCGCTGTTCGTGGGCTTCGTGCTCCCGGGGGAGACGGCAGTGCTCTTCGGGGGCGTGCTCGCCTCCACCGGCCACCTCAACCTCCTGCTGCTGCTCGCGCTCGTGGTCGTGGCGGCCGTGATCGGTGACTCGGTCGGCTTCGAGGTCGGCCGACATCTGGGCCCGCGACTGCTCGACGTACGTCCGCTGCGCAAACACCAGGCCCGGCTGGGCTCGGCGCAGGGCTTCCTCCGCAAGCGCGGTGCCGTTGCCGTGGTCCTCGGTCGCTGGACCGCCTTCCTGCGCGCCGTGATGCCGGCGCTGGCGGGCGCCTCGCGCATGCACTACCCGACCTTCCTCACCTTCAACGCCGCGGGCGGCCTGGTGTGGGGGACCACCGTGGTCCTGCTGGGCTATTTCGCCGGGACCTCCTATGAGAAGGCGGCCAGCCTGCTCGGCCAGACCAGCGCCGTCATCCTGGGCCTCATCGCGGTCGGTGTGGTCGTCGCCTGGCACCAGCACCGCAAGCGCACCAAGGCAGCGGCTGGCGAGGAATGACCGGCCGGAGACCTGCCTGGAGCGCCTGGCGCACCGTCACCTGGTTCGGGTTCGTCAGCCTGGCCGGCGACCTGGTCTATGAGGGCGCCCGCTCCATCACCGGCCCCTATCTGGCCTCCCTCGGGGCCTCGGCGCTGCTCGTGGGCCTGGTCACCGGAGCCGGCGAGGCCGCTGCGATGGGCCTGCGCCTCGTCTTCGGGCCGCTGGCCGACCGGTCCCAGCGCTATTGGAGCCTGACGGTGGCCGGCTATGCGATGACGGCCGTCTCGGTCCCGCTGATGGCCGTCGCGCCGTTCGTGGGGTCGGCGGGGCTCGTGGTCGCGGCCACCCTCGTCGTCACCGAGCGCACCGGCAAGGCCGTGCGGTCACCCTCCAAGTCGGCCCTCCTCGCCCATGCCGCGGCCTCGGTCGGCCGCGGCCGCGGCTTCGCCGTCCACAAGGCCCTCGACCAGGTGGGCGCGTTCGTGGGCCCACTGCTGGTGGCGGCGGTGATCGCGCTGTCCGGCCGCCCCTGGCTCGCGTTGGCCGTCCTGGCCGTCCCGGGTGCGGTCGCCCTCCTGCTTCTCGCGCGGATCCACCGCGCCGTGCCCGACCTCAGCGTCTATGACCCACCGGAGACGCCCGTTGCCGGGACGACCGGCGTCGTGCTCGATCGCCCCGGCCGGCTCCCCGCCCGCTTCTATCTCTTCGCCGGCTTCGCCGCGGCGACGACCGTCGGCCTGATGACCTTCGGCGTCATCTCCTTCCACCTCGTCCACGAGGGACTGGTCCCCGCCGCCATCGTCCCCGTCGTCTATGCCGTCGGGATGGCCGTCGAGGCGGTGGCGGCGCTCGCCACGGGCTTCGCCTATGACCGGCTCGGCGCCCGGGTGCTGGTGGTGCTACCCGTGGGGGTCGCCCTCGTCCCGCTCCTCACCTTCGCGCCGACCCTGGCGGTGGTGCTGCTCGGCATCGTGCTGTGGGGAGCCGCGACGGGCGTGCTGGACTCCACGGTCAAGGCGGAGGTGGCCGCCCTCGTCCCTGCCGCCCGGCTCGCGACGGCGTACGGGGTGTTCGCGGCCTTCCAGGCCGGCGCCGCCCTGCTCGGCGGAGTGCTCGCCGGCTGGCTCTATGGCGGCGGGCGCGCCGACCTCGTCGCGGTGATCGCGGCATGCCAGGTGGGCGCGCTCGTGCTGCTCGTCGTCGTACTGCGCCGGGACGCCCGGTTCGACTGACGTACGCCGCCGAGGCTCCCTAGACTCGCGAACCGTGAGACGAGTCCTGCGTTGGGTCGTCCGACTCGGGATCGGGCTGGTCGTGCTGGCGGTGCTGCTGAGCGGCGTCGTGTATTGGCTCACCTATCACCCCGACCCGGTGGAAGCCGCCGAGCTGACCTGCCCGCGCGACACCCCGGTGCTGCACTCCGGCCAGGACGTGACGGTGATGAGCTGGAACGTGCAATACCTCGCCGGTCGTGGCTATGTGTTCTATTACGACCTCCCCGACGGGGACGGGCCCGACACCAAGCCGACGCGCGACTCCCTGGCCCGAACCCTCGACGAGGTGGTCGACGTGATCCGGCAGGAAGACCCTGACGTCGTCCTGCTCCAGGAGCTCGACAGGGGGAGCTCCCGCACCTATGACGAGGACCAGCTGGCCCTGATCCGGGCGCGGCTGGGCGGCTCGTACCCGTGCGCCAGCGCGGCGTACTACCACAAGGCGACGTTCGTCCCGCACCCCAAGATCCTGGGCTCGGTGGGGCTCAGCCTGGGCGTGCTGAGCAAGACCCGCATCACCAAGGCCACCCGCTTCCAGCTGCCGCACATCTGCGGCGACCCCGTGACGGTCGCCTTCAACTTCGACCGCGCCGTCCTCGCGGCCCGGCTCGCCGTCGACGACGGGCAGACGCTCACCGTGATGGACACCCACCTCGACGCGTTCGCGCAGGGCTGCGACACGATGACGCGCCAGGTCGCGGCCGTCGAGGACATCGTCGGTGACACCAAGGGCGCCTGGCTGATCGCGGGTGACTTCAACCTGCTCGCGACGTCGGCGGCCTATGACCGGCTCGACGAGGCCCAGCGCGGCTACTTCAACCCCGCCACCGAGCTCGCCCCCATGCTCGACGGCTATGCCCACTTCCCGACCGACCAGCAGATCGACAGCGGCGAGCCGGCCTACTTCACCCACTGGCCCAACGACCCGAGCGTGGCCGGTCCCGACCGGACGATCGACTACTTCTTCTATTCACCCGGGCTCGACGCGGTGGACCAGCGGGTGCGCCAGGACCGACCCAAGGTCAGCGACCACTTCGCGATGCTGACCACGGTGACCGCTCCCTGACGAGTGTCGTCACTCGGAGCCGGAGGCGGCGAAGAGCGCGGCACCGACGATGCCGGCGCGGTTCTTGAGCTCGGCCGGGACGATCGGGGTGTCGATGCCCAGCAACGGGAGGAACTCGTCGGCGTGCTTGCTCACGCCACCGCCGACCACGAACAGGTCGGGGGAGAAGAGCATCTCCAGGGTGCGGTAGTAGGTCGTGAGCCGCTCGGCCCACTCCTGCCACGACAGCTCCTCCGTCTCGCGGGCGCTGTTCGCCGCGCGCGACTCGGCGTTGTGGCCCTCGATCTCGAGGTGGCCGAGCTCGGAGTTGGGTACGAGCACGCCGCGATAGACCATCGCCGAACCGATCCCCGTGCCGAGGGTTGTCACGATCACCAGGCCCTGGTGGCCCTTCGCGGCGCCATAGCGGACCTCGGCCAGTCCTGCGGCGTCGGCGTCGTTGACCACGTGGACGTCGCGCCCCGTCGCCTCGGTGAACAGGGCATCGGCGTCGGTGCCGAGCCAGCCCTTGTCGATGTTGGCCGCGGACTCGACCACGCCGTGGCGGACCACGCCCGGGACGGTGACCCCCACCGGGCCCGTCGATGACGGGAAGCGATCCAGCAGCTCGGCGAAGACCGTGGCGACCGCCTCCGGGGTCGACGGGGTCGGGGTCTCGATCCGCACCCGGGACTCGGCGAAGTCGCCCTGGGCGAGGTCGACCGGTGCGCCTTTGATGCCGGAACCGCCGAAGTCGATGCCGAAGGGATGCGTGGAGGCCATGGGCCAACCCTTGCCCGATGTGGGGCCTCAGGGCAACTTCATCGCCCGGTGTCATGGCCGGCCCTGCGCCCGGCGGCGACCGATCTGGCGCGGTGTCAGATCACCTCATAGGTGAGCGGGGTGACGAAGATGCTGTGCTCACCGGAGGTCGTGTCATAGCAGGAGACGCCGTTCTCCTGGACCAGGCAGGCGAGGTCGCGGTAGGCGACGAGGGTGTTGGCGGGCAGTTCCCTGCGGCCGTCGGTCTGGCCCCGGATCCCCACCACGGTATCGCTGACGCACAAGAAGGTGCCGGGGCTGCCGTCGGCGGTGAGGCCGACCGCGAGGCCCCAGTCGCCCTGGCAGTCCGCGGGCGCGGAGGGTGGCGTCCAGGAGTTCTCCAGGACGTCGCAGCGGACGGCCTCGGCGGCTGAGTAGCTGTCGAAGAGACACGCGATGGCGCCGTCCTGGGCGGTGAAGCCGGCCATCTGCTTGCCCGAAAGCTCGACCACGTCGGGCAGCGCTGGCTCGTCGCTGGGGGTCGTGGTCTCGTCGGGGCTGGGCGCCGCGCTCGACGACGTCGTGGGGGAGGACGGGTCGGCGGCGTCCCGGGGGTCGCCCCCACAGCCGGTCACGATCAGCAGGGTCAGCGGAGCCAGCCAGGCGAGTGCGCGCACGGGCTCACCGTAGTGGTCACCGGCGGCTCGCCCGGTGTGCCGGGCGGCCGTCGGCCGGATCCTGCGGCAGTCTGGTGCGGACCAGCACCGTGGGTTGGGGGATACCGACATCAACCTACGGTGACGTCGGTTAACCTAGTGGTGCGCCGTCAGCCTGGATCATGGGGAAGGTGGGAGAGCGGTGTCTGTTCGCACGCGCGACCGCATCGTCGCTGCTGCCGCCGAGATGGCCACCGACGAGGGCTGGTCGCAGCTCACGATGGCCAAGCTCGCCCGCACCGCCGGGGTCAGCCGACAGACCGTCTACAACGAGCTGGGCTCCAAGTCCGAGCTCGCCGAGGCCGTCGTCCTGCGCGAGGTGGCGGTCTTCCTCGGCCGCGTCGACGACGCCTTCCGGGACCACCCCGACAACGCGATCACCGCGATCCAGGCGGCGGCGTACGCCGTCCTGGAGACCGCCCCGTCGAGCAAGCTGCTCCAGATGATCCTGGGCGGTGGCAACGGCGCCGGCGACGACCTGTTGCCGCTGCTCACCACCCGGTCGGGGGCCAGTGTCGAGACCGCGGCCGCCGTCGTCACCGAGTGGCTGCAGACCTATGGGCTCGGCCTCGACGACGACCACCTCCAGGTGGCCGTCGACGCCATCGTGCGGCTGATGTTCTCCCACATCACCCACCCGGGCGGGCCTGCCGACGCCGTCGCCCGCGACGTCGCCTGGGTCGCCTCGCGGCTGCTGGGCATCAGCGCCTGACCAGGCTCCCGCCCGGTGCCGAGGCCGCGCGGGCGTATCCTCTTGCCCCGTGGCCCTTCCCCTGATCGTCGAGCTCGACGCGACCCGCAAAGCGGCGGTGATCGACGATGAGCAGTCGGCGTTCTATTCCAGTGCCGCGTGGCACACCCGGTCGGTCACCTCGCAGACCTCGGGGGTGGAGGCCGCCGCCGTCCGGGCGGTCGTCGAGACGTTCTCCTTCGCCAGCGGTCAGACCCCCCGGGCGTTGCTCGGTGGGCGCTTCCGGCCGGGTCCCGGCGGGCAGCTGACCGCTGAGGTCGGCAGCAGCCGCGACCCGTGGAGCGCGCCCAAGAACTGTGCCAGCCGGCTGTGGCTGCCGTTCCGGGCCGGCCTGCCCGAGGAATACGTCGGCGCGGTCCTCGACGGGCTCGCCGACCCCGCGCTCCCGCCCGGCACGGTCACCATCGACCGCGCCGGTCACGACGAGGTCAACTCCTCCGCCCAGGCCTTCCGGACCGCGGCTCGGCTGCTCGCCGAGGTGCTGGTCGCGATGATGGGCCGCCGTGACGTGGACGACGTCGTCCGCACGTCGGTCGGCGGCTGGGTCTGAGTCCTGTATCCCTGTCGGGGGCTCGTGCGTCTATGCCATGAGAACCCACCCCGGGATCGCCCCGGGCCCCCCTTGGAAGGAACTGACATGAACGCCAACGTTGGGAACGCCGACAAGGTCGTCCGCGTGGTCATCGCCGCCGTCGCGGCCATCCTCGCCTTCGTGATCGGCGCCGGCACCGTCGGCGGCATCATCCTGCTGGTCGTCGCCGTCGTGATGCTGGCCACCTCCGCCATGAGCTTCTGCCCGATCTACCGCATCTTCGGCATGAGCACCTGCAAGGTGAAGGCCCACTAGAGCCTCCTCGCTCTCGCCAACCGCGGCCATCTCGGGGGCGGCGGTCCTCGTACCCGACATCCACGGCTGGTGTCGCTCGCGACGGCGACGATCGGTGGATCCGGGCTTAGCCAGGCCCCGGGCGCGAACCCGGGGCCTGCTGCGTCGGACGATAGGTTCTGCGCTGTGACGTTGCGCGACGAGCAGGTGGTGGCCGAGCTGCCGGGCCTGCTTCGCTATGCACTGGCGCTGACGCGCAACCCCGAGGCGGCCGAGGACCTCGTGCAGGACACGGTGGTCAAGGCGCTGGAGCGGGGCGGCCAGTTCCGTGGCGAGGCGTCGGTGGCCACCTGGCTCCACCGGGTGATGTATCACCGCTTCGTCGACGGGGCGCGGCGTCGTACGCCCGACCTGGTCGACGACGAAGCCCTCGCCGAGGCGGTCGAGGAGGCCTGGCGCGACGACGCCTACACCGTCGATGCCCAGGTCGTGCTCGAACGGGCCGAGACCCGCGACGAGCTCTATGACGCGCTGGTCCGGCTGCCGGTCGACTATCGCTCGGCCGTCGTGCTCCACGACGTCGAAGGCCTCACCGCCGCTGCGGTCGCGGAGGTGCAACAGGTCTCCCTCCCGGCCGCCAAGCAACGCATCCGCCGCGGCCGCGCGATGCTCGTGTCCGCACTCGCCCGAGGAGTCGAGAGGAGGGCTGCGTTGGCCGGCGTACCGCTCAACTGCTGGGATGCCCGCTCGCGGATCGACGACTACCTCGCCGACGAGCTGCCCGTGCGCGACCGGACCATGCTCGAGAAGCATCTCGAGGGCTGCCCCACCTGTCCGGCGCTCTATGCCTCGATCGTCGGGGTCACCGGTGCCCTCGGCTCGCTGCGCGACCCCGACTCGGTGATCCC
>JAGQUE010000141.1 GCA_020438665.1 Nocardioidaceae bacterium
GGCTGATCACGGGCCGATCCCGGGGCTGGGCAGGGAGCTGGGCACGAGCGCTAGTGTTCCATCCGGCGCCGTCGAAACACCGGCGGCTGGAAACGACGGAGGCAGACATGGGATTCCTGGACGACGCCAAGGACAAGCTGGGCGACCTGGTCGACGACCACGGCGACAAGGTGGCCGAGGGCCTCGACAAGGCGGCCGAGTTCGCCGAGGAGAAGACCGGCGGCAAGTTCGACAGCCAGATCGAGTCCGGCGTCGAGAAGGCCAAGGACGCCCTCGACGGCCTCGACGGCAAGAACGACGACATCCCCTGAGCGCGTCCGACGCCGCGTCCGGGGACGCTGCCGCGGGGGCTGCGGCCTCCCCCGTTCACGGGCGCTTCGTGGTGGTGCCAGCGTCCTATGTCTATCTCCTGCGTGAGGGCGACCGGGGGGTCGAGGTGCTGCTCCAGCTGCGGCAGCACACCGGCTTCATGGACGGCCACTGGGCCGCCGCCGCGGCCGGGCACGTCGAGCGCGGCGAGACCGCCGTCGACGCCGCCCGCCGCGAGGCCGCCGAGGAGATCGGCGTCACCGACCTGGCGCTGGAGTTCGTGACGTCGATGCAACGGACCCAGCACGCCGCCGCGATCGACGAGCGCATCGACTTCTTCTTCACGGCCCGGGCGTGGACCGGCGTGCCCGTCGTCCGTGAGCCACACAAGGTCGCCGATCTCGCGTGGTGGCCGCTGAGGTCGCTGCCCGACCCCGTCGTCCCCCACGAGCGCACGGTGCTGGGACTCGTCGCCGCCGGCTCCGCGCCGCCATACACGACCTTCGGCTTCTGACGGCTGGTTGTCCGGCGCCTCGAGTCGGGTACCGCTCCCTCATGAGCGATGAGCGCGACACCAGCGGCGAGCGTGGACCCGAGCCGACCGAGCCCGAGGACTACCCCGATCTCGTCGGCGAGCACGACTTCGTCGAGGACGAGCCCGGCCACCCGGACACGGGGATCCGCGACTCCAACCCCAACGGCGGCGGCCCCGCGGGCACGGCGGGCGGCATGGGGGTGAGCAGCGAACGGGTCGGCCACACGAGCCCCGGCCAGGTCGCCACCGACGGCACCAAGCCGACCGACCGCGACAAGCCCACGGGCGACGTACCCCCGGAGCAACGCCCCGGCGGCCCCGAGCCCAAGCCGATCGGCATCACCCCTCGCCAGGCGCCCGACCCCGACGAGGTGGGGCGCTGAGGTCGATGCCCCAGCCAGCGAGACGGCAGGCACTCACCCGCAACCGGGGGCATCGGGGATCGGCGCGGGGGCACCGAGGGTCGGCATGCCGAGACCGACAGAAGCAGCGGCCGGGGCGGCGGTGCGGTGAGCCCAGGCGTCGCCGGCGCGAGTCGGGCGTACGGCGAGCACCGGACCGTCGGCGACGAGATGGTGAGGCGCGGCATAGGTGATCTCGACGGCGACCATGTCGCCGGGGCGGACGCCGTCGGCACCGTCGGGGGTGAAGTGCACGAGCCGGTTGTCGGGGCCGCGCCCCGAGAGCCGGTGGGTGGCGGAGTCCTTGCGGCCCTCCCCCTCGGCGACCATCAGCTCGACGTGGCGGCCGACGAGGCGCTTGTTCTCCTCCCAGGCGATCTCGTCGACGAGCGCCACCAGCCGCCCATAGCGGTCCTGCACGAGCTCGTGAGGCACCTGGTCGTCCAGCACCGCGGCCGGGGTGCCGGGCCGCTTGGAGTACTGGAAGGTGAACGCGCCGGAGAACCGGGCCTGGCGCACGACCTCCATGGTCTGGAGGAAGTCCTCCTCGGTCTCACCGGG
>JAGQUE010000142.1 GCA_020438665.1 Nocardioidaceae bacterium
ACCATCGACGTGTCCTACCGCTACTTCGCGACGCCCACCCGCAAGTTCATCATCGCGGACACCCCGTGCCACATCCAGTACTCCCGCAACTTGGTCACCGGCGCCTCGACCGCCGACCTCGGCCTGGTGCTGGTCGACGCCCGCCAAGGGCTGACCGAGCAGTCGCGGCGCCACGCCGTACTCCTGTCGCTGCTGCGGGTCCCCCACCTCGTGCTGGCCGTCAACAAGATGGACCTCGTCGACTATGCCGAGGACGTCTATGAGCGCATCCACCACGAGTTCACGACGTTCGCGACCAAGCTCAACATCCCCGACCTCGAGGTCATCCCGATCTCGGCGCTCAAGGGCGACAACGTCGTCGAGCGCAGCTCGGAGATGCCGTGGTACCACGGTCCCACGCTGATGCACCACCTCGAGCACGTCCACGTGGCCTCCGACCGCGACCTCGTCGACGTTCGGTTCCCGGTGCAGTTCGTGATCCGCCCCAAGTCCGACGAGTTCCACGACTACCGCGGCTATGCCGGCCAGGTGGCCGGCGGCGTCATCAAGAAGGGCGACGAGGTCGTCGTCCTCCCGTCGGGGATGACCTCGCGCGTCGAGGCGATCGACCTGTTCGACACCGAGATCGACGAGGCGTTCCCGCCCATGTCGGTGACCGTGCGGCTGGCCGACGACGTCGACGTGTCGCGCGGCGACCTGATCGCCCGCGTCAACAATGCGCCCAAGCCCAGCCAGGACATCGACGCGATGGTCTGCTGGATGACCAACGAGCCGCTGCGTCCGCGCCAGAAGCTCGCCATCAAGCACACCACCCGCACGGGTCGCGCACTGGTCAAGGACATCCAGTACCGCCTCGACGTCAACACGCTCCACCGTGACGCGGAGACCAAGGAGCTCGGGCTCAACGAGATCGGCCGCATCCAGCTCCGCACCACCGTGCCGCTGCTGTGCGACCCCTACTCCAAGAACCGCACCACAGGGTCGTTCATCCTCATCGACGAGGCGACCGGCGTCACCGTCGGCGCCGGCATGATCAACTCCGGCTCCTGAGGCGTCGCCCGCCTCCCTGGGACCACGACAACGTCATAGGAACTGGCTGCTCCGGCAGCCGGATCCTGTGACGTTGTTGCGTTGGCGTCAGAGCCGCGCGCGGACGTGGAGGCCGATGTCGGGGTCGACGACGACCTCCTGGGTGGCGGCCACGCCGTCGGCGACGAGGGGTGCGTCCACCGGGACGTTTCGCTTGAGCAGGGCCAGCGCGATCGGGCCGAGCTCGTGGTGGCGCGCCGCCGAGCCGACGACGCCGACCGCGCGGCCCTCGTGGGTCACCTCGGCACCGTGGGCGGGCAGGTGTTCCTCGGAGCCGTCGAGGTGGAGCAGCGTCAGCCGCCGCGGCGGCCGGCCGAGCGTGTGGACACGGGCCACCGTCTCCTGACCGCGGTAGCAGCCCTTGTCGAGGTGGACCGCCGACGGGATCCAGCCCACCTCGTTGGGGATGGTGCGCGCATCGGTGTCCACCCCGAAGCGCGGCTCGCCCCGCGCGATGCGGAGCGCCTCGAACGCCCAGGTGCCGCAGGCGGGGCCGTGCGCGTCGGCGTACGTCGGCAGCGCGGAGCGCTCGACCATCTCATAGCCCGTCGGCGTCCACACGCACGCCAGCTCGTCGGAGAGGTCGAGGACCTCGACCCGCAGCATGAACCGCATCCGGTCCAGGAAGCCACGCAACGCCTCGCCCGCCCCGGGCTCGGTGTGGGCGACGAAGCGCTCGCCGTCGTCGAACCCGGCGAAAGCGTGCTCGACGTGGCCCTGCGGGCTCAGGACGAGCGCCCAGGTCCAGGTGTGGGGCGGCAGCGCCTCGAGGTGCTGGGTCGTGAGGGAGTGGAGCCACGTGAGCCGGTCGGGACCCGTGACCGCGAGGACGTCACGATGGGAGAGATCGACGAACCCCTGCCCCGACGCGAGGCTGCGCTGCTCGCCGTGGAGCGAGCCGTAGTGGGCGGCCACCCCGGCGTCCACCCCCTCGGCCTCGACGGAACCGGGGAGGTCGAGCAGGGGGCTGCGGCGCGTCACGGGGATCGTCATCGTCCCTTCGGGTCGGTCAGTCGTGGTGGTCGTCGTGGTGGTCGTGGTGATGGCCGTGCTGGTGACCGGGGTCGGCGTGGTCGTGCTCGGGCTCGTGCTCCCCGCACTCGACGCAGCGGCCGAACACGGTGAGGTGCCCTATGTCGACGACGAACGCGTGGTCGTCGCGCAGCCGTCCTACGACGTCGGCCAGGACATCAGGATCAACGGAGATGATGCGCTGGCAATTCCGGCAGACGACATGGAAGTGCTCACGTTCGTCGACCGAGTGATAGGTCGGGGCCCGGTCGCTCAGATGGGCGTGGCGGACCAGCCCGAGCTCCTCGAGCACCTCGAGGGTGCGATAGACCGTGGAGACGTTGACCGCCGACGACTGGGCGTGCACCTCGGCCAGCACCTCGTCGGGCGTGGCATGCCCGAGCCGCTCCACGGCCTGGAGGATGAGCTCCCGCTGGGGGGTGAGGCGGTAGCCGCTGCCGCGCAGGCGGCGACGCAGGTCCTCCGCCGTCATCGTCCCTCCCTCATCGATCAGCCCACCCGGGTCAGGCCTCGACGCGCTGCAACCGGGCCCAGAGGTGGGGCTGGAGCGACTGGCCCATGGCCGCCATGTCATAGGCATAGAGGAGGTCGCCCTCGACATAGCCATAGAGTCGCTTGCCGGCCGTCACCTCCTTGGCTGACTCGGTGCGGACCACGGCGTCGGTGGTGATCTCGAAGCGGGCATCGCCGATCTCGCCGTACCAGACCTCGGCGAAGCCGGTGGCGTGGGTGAGGAGGACCTCGAGCTGACGACCGGGCCGGCACCGGACGAAGCC
This sequence comes from Nocardioidaceae bacterium, assembly GCA_020438665.1. Next base: position 2,898 of record JAGQUE010000142.1, read on the forward strand.
GGTCTCGAGGGCGGAGTCGCGCACCTTGTCGCCGTTCTCGTCGATGATCCAGGTGCGGGAGAAGTAGTGGAAGAACGGGCGCCCGTCGTGGGCGAAGATGAGCTCCTGACCGAACTCGAACCGGTCGATCGTCGGATAGTCGCCATGGCCGTTGCCCCGCCAGGTCCCCAACAGCCAGGCCAGCGGCGCGCAGTCGGGGTGGAGGTTGTCGGGGATCTCGAACGGCATGGCTGGGAAGTCTAGTCTGCTGGTATGCCGCGATCCCTGGTCGTCAAGGTCACCTGCGGGATGGGCGACCCCGAGCGTGCCAACCAAGGGTTCACGGTGGCGGCGTCCGCCGTCGCCCTGGGGGTCCCGGTGAGCCTGTGGCTGACCGGGGACGCCGCCTGGTTCGCGCTGCCCGACCGGGCCGACGACATGCGCCTGCACGGGGCGACCCCGCTCGGTGAGCTGCTGGAGGTCGCCCTCTCCGGGGGACGGATCACCGTGTGCACCCAGTGCGCCCAGCGCCGCGGCATCGCCCCCGACGCCGTCATCCCCGGCATCCGGATCGCCGGCGCCGCCGTCTTCACCGAAGAGATCCTCGCCGACGACGTCCAGGCCCTCGTCTACTGACGTCGCTCCCCCGAAGTGCCCCGTCCTGCCCCCCGAGGTGCCCCGTCCTGCCCCCCGAGGTGCCCCGTCCTGTCCCCCGAGGTGCCCCGTCCTGTCCCCCGAGGTGCCCCGTCCTGTCTCAGGCCGCCGGGCGGATGGCGAGATAGGCGCGTGCCTCGGCCGGGGTCATCGGGACCCGCTGGGCGAGCTCCCCCATGGCGACGGCGCGCTCGACCAGCTGGGCGTTGGAATCAACCGGGACGCCCCTGCGGAGGGTCAGCACGTCCTCCATGCCGACGCGCAGGTTGCCTCCCATCGACAGTGCTGCCAGCCCGACCGCGAGCGTGGACCGACCGATCCCGGTGGCCGACCAGCTCGTGGCCTGGCCGGGGAGCGCCTGGACGGCCGCCACCAGCGCCGCCGCGGTACCGGCCATCGCTCCAGGGACGCCCATCACGAAGTCGCAGTGCACCTTGCCGCCATAGGGGGCGCCGTACTTGTCGAGCAGGCGGTTGAGGGTGTGCACCTGGCCGAGGTCGAACAGCTCGAACTCCGGCACCACCTGGCGCTCCTGGCTGAGCTGGTAGAGCTCGGTGATGAAGGGCCAGGGGTTGGAGAAGACGTCGTCCCCGAAGTTGGTGGTCCCCATCGTGAGCGAGCACGACTCGGGCTCGGCGTCCAGGACGCGAAGCCGGTTGGCGAGCGGGTCGTGCACCGAGCCTCCGGTCGACAGCTGGATGACGAGGTCGGTGGACTCGCGGACCGCGGCCACCCATTCGCGCAGCAGGGGCAGGTCGAGGGTGGGCTTGTGCTCGCGGTCGCGCACGTGGAGGTGGATCATCGCGGCGCCGGCCTCACGGCAGGCGATCGCGGTGGCGGCGATCTCCTCGGGCGACGTGGGCAGCTGCGGGCAGTCGGCCTTGGCGGTCTCGGCGCCGGTGGGGGCGACGGTGATCATCAGGCGGTCGGCGGGCACGGGGGAGGCGGCGGTGGACATGGGCCCATCGTGGCAGACTTCAGCTCAGTCACGGAACCGACGAAACGGGAAGATCTCCTGATGAAGGCTGTGGTCCAGCGGGTTCTTCAAGCCGAGGTACGCGTGGACGGGAGAGTTGTCGGATCTCTCCCGCGACCGGGGCTGCTCGTCTATCTCGGCGTCGCCCCCGGCGACGGTGCCGATGAGCTCGTCTGGATGGCCCGCAAGATCTGGGACCTGCGGATCCTCCGCGACGAGCAGTCGGCCTCCGACGTCGGGGCACCGATCCTGGTGGTCAGCCAGTTCACGCTGTACGGCGACGCCCGCAAGGGGCGGCGGCCGACGTGGCAGGCCGCCGCCCCGGGCGAGATCTCCGAGCCGATCTATGAGCGGTTCTGTGCCGAGCTCGAGCGACTGGGCGCACCGGTCGAGCGCGGGGTGTTCGGCGCGGACATGCAGGTGGACGCGGTGAACGACGGCCCCGTCACGATGCTGCTCGAGCGCTGACCGTCGTACGGCGACCGCGGGCCGGGGCCCCACCTCGCGGAGCGCGAACGTGCCACCTCGCGTGTCAGAGCGTGACGGCCACCTCGGCGATGGAGCCGGTGGCCGCCTCGACGGGAGTGTCGACAGGCGTCGCACCGGGCGCGAGGGTGCGCAGGGTCCACGTTCCGGGGCCGGCGAAGAACCGGAACTCCCCCGCCGCGTTGGTGGCGACCTCGGCGGTGAACTCGCCGGTCCGGTCGAGCAGGCGCACGTAGGCGCTGCCGACCGGCTCGCCGGCCCGCGTCACCGTCCCCTGGACGATGGCCTCCTTGGCCACGGCGATCCCGTCCAGCGACAGCCCGCCCTCGGGGGCTCCGCAGCTCATCGGGCACCGGCCTCTCCAGGCTCGTCGCCCAGCGTGATCGGGACGCCGACCAGCGAGCCGTACTCGGTCCACGAGCCGTCGTAGTTCTTGACGTTCTCCTGGCCGAGCAGCTCCTTGAGCACGAACCAGGTGTGGGAGCTGCGCTCGCCGATGCGGCAGTAGGCGATGGTGTCCTTGCCGAAGTCCAGCCCCGCCGCACCATAGAGCTCACGGAGCTCCTCGTCGGACTTGAAGGTGCCGTCGTCGTTGGCCGCCTTGCTCCACGGGACGTTGACGGCCGTCGGGATGTGGCCGGCGCGCTGGGCCTGCTCCTGCGGCAGGTGGGCGGGGGCCAGCAACCGGCCGGCGTACTCGTCGGGGCTGCGGACGTCGACCAGGTTCTGGGTGCCGATCGCGGCGACGACCTCGTCGCGCCAGGCGCGGATCGAGGTGTCCTGCTCGGTGGCGGTGTAGGACGTCGCCTCGCGGCTCACGGTCTCGTCGGTGAGCTCGCGGGAGTCGAGCTCCCACTTCTTGCGGCCGCCGTCGAGGAGCTTGACGTCCTGGTGGCCGTAGAGCTTGAAGTACCAGTAGGCGTAGGCCGCGAACCAGTTGTTGTTGCCGCCGTAGAGGACGACGGTGTCGTCGTTGGCGACGCCGCGGCTCGAGAGCAGGGCCTCGAACTGCTGCTTGTTGACGAAGTCACGGCGGACCTGGTCCTGCAGGTCGGTCGTCCAGTCGAGCTTGATGGCGCCCTTGATGTGGCCCTTGTCGTAGGCCGTGGTGTCCTCGTCGACCTCGACGAGCACCACCTTCGGGTCGTCCAGGTGGTCTTCCACCCACTGGGCGGTGACCAGGGAGTTCTCGCGGGTCATGTGTCTCTACCTTTCTCGTGCACCGGGGAAGCGGTGCGGGGTTCTCGGGTTG
>JAGQUE010000143.1 GCA_020438665.1 Nocardioidaceae bacterium
TCGAGCATGGACGACATCGATCCCGCCTGGGTCCCCGAGCCGTGGACCCCCGCCGACTCGCTGGCCTGGCTCAAGGCGATGGCCTGGGACCTGGAGGGCAGCGCCTGGATCGAGCGGTTCCGCGTCCTCGCGGGCGTCAACCACACCCCGGCAGAAGTCGACGACATCGCCGGTGACTACCCCTATGACCAGCACGCGCCGATCGTCACCCAAGGTGCGGTGCTCCACGACGTCTTCGACCCGGGCGCACCGGCCGCCAGCCGTGACGCGATCGGGAGGCCGGCCTATTCCCCGCGTGAGCAGCGGGCGCTCGCGGCCGTCCACAGCGCGCTGGCCGCCGTCCCCGAGACGATGGGCCGCGGCTCCGGCATCGGCAGCAACTCCTGGGTGGTCAGCGGCGAGCACACCGACACCGGGGCCCCGATCCTGGCCAACGACCCCCACCTGGGCGTGAGCCAGCCGGGAATCTGGGTCCAGATGGGGCTCCACTGCCGCGCCGTCGACGACGACTGTCCGCTCGACGTGGCCGGCTTCACGTTCTCCGGGTTCCCCGGCGTGATCATCGGCCACAACGCCGACATCGCGTGGGGCTTCACCAACCTCGGTCCCGACGTCGCGGACTACTACCTCGAGCGGGTCGTCGACGGTGACCAGTGGCAGTACGGCAAGCAGCTGCGGCCGCTCGCCGTACGCCGTGAGGTGATCAAGGTCCGGGGTGAGGACGACTTCGAGCTCATCGTGCGCCAGACCGACCACGGCCCGCTGCTGTCCGACGTGTCCAGCGACCTGAGCACGGTCGGCGCCAACGCCGACATCGCGGGCGGCGGGACCGGCGACGGCAACATCGCGGTCGCGCTGCGGTGGACCGGCCTCCAGCCGACCACGACGGCCGACGCGGTGTTCGAGATGAACACCGCCTCGGACTGGCCGGAGTTCCGCAAGGCCGCCGGCGACTTCGCCGTCCCGGCGCAGAACCTGGTGTACGCCGACACCGCCGGCCACATCGGCTACCAGACCCCGGGGCTGATCCCGATCCGCAGGCCCGGCAACGACGGCACGGGTCCCGTCGAGGGGTGGAAGCCACGCAACGACTGGACGGGCGACTATGTCCCGTTCGCGGCCCTGCCGTCCGCCTATGACCCGGCCGAGGGCTTCATCGTGACCGCCAACCAGGCACCGATCGGCCCCGACTACCCGTTCTATCTCGGCGCCAGCTGGGACATGGGCTATCGCTCCCAGCGGATCCGCGACCTGCTCACGGTGATGCTCGAGGACGGCGGCACCGTGTCGGTCGAGGATATGACCACGCTCCAGAACGACGACCTCAACCCGATGGCCGCGGTGCTCGTGCCGCACCTGCTCGAGATCGGTGACCTCGGCTCGCGCTACGACAACGACGGCCCCGACCTGCTCCGCACCTGGGACTTCACCGAGGCGCCGGACAGCGCGGCGGCCGCCTATTTCAATGCCGTCTGGGCCAACCTGCTGCGGCTGACCTTCCACGACGAGCTGCGCGAGGCCATCCAGCCCGACGGCGGCGACTTCTGGTTCGCGGCGGTCCAGCGGCTGCTCGACGAGCCCGACGACCCGTGGTGGGACGATCGGGACACCGAGGACGTCCGCGAGACCCGCGATGACATCCTGCGCCAGGCGATGCTCGATGCGCGCGACGAGCTGACCCGGCGGATCGCGCGCGACGCCGAGGACTGGTCATGGGGCCGGCTGCACCGGATGAACCTCAAGGAGCAGACCCTCGGCAGCTCCGGGGTGGCCCCGCTGGAGTGGGTCTTCGACCGGCAGGGGATCCCGGTGTCGGGCGGGACGTCGATCGTCAATGCGACGTCCTGGAACGCCGCCGAGGACTACACGGTCACGGCGGCGCCGTCGATGCGGATGGTGGTGTCGCTGGCCGACTTCGACGACTCACGCTGGATCAACCTGACCGGTGTCTCGGGCCACCCGTTCGACAGCCATTACGCCGACCAGACCGCGCTGTGGGCCGACGGTCGGACGCTGCCCTGGGCGTTCTCGAGCGACGCGGTGCACAACGCCGGCGAGGACGTCCTCACCCTCCGGCCGGGGCCGGCAGACTGACCACGCGCGTCGGGGTCGCCGCCGCGGTCACCGGCCGGTCGTGCGGCTCCACCGGGACGTCGACGCCGAGCTCGTCGTCATAGACCAGCACGCAGGTGAACGTGCCGGTGGGCACCCGCGCCAGCGCCCGGTCATAGCATCCACCGCCCTTGCCGATCCGATAGCCCTGCCACGAGACCGCCATCGCCGGCACCAGCACGACGTCGGGCGTCGCGATCGCGTCGCGACCGAGCGGCGACGTGGTCGGCTCGAGCAGGCCGAACCGTGCCGCGGCCAGCGACTCCGGGCCCCCATAGACCGCCCAGTCCAGGTCGAGGTCACGCAGCGTGACCGGCAGCAGCACCCGCTTGCCGGCCTCGCGGAGCCGGTCGAGCAGCAGCGTCGTGCCGGGCTCGTTGCCCACGGACACATAGGCCGCCACGGTCGCGGCCCGTCGTACGGCGGGGTGGGCGAGGAGCACCGCGGCGATCCCTTCCGCCGCTTCGCCGACTTCGGTGAGGGGGCGTCGGTGTCGCCCGGTGACAAGCTGGTCGCGCAGCGCAGTCTTGGCAAGGCGCGCTGGCGCAGCGGAGTTGTCGTCCGCGGAGGGGGACGATTGCAGGTCGGCCACCTGGCCAGCCTACGATCGGGGGTATGGCTAGTTCAGGCTTGAACCGAGCTCGGGACAAGATGGCGGCAGCCGGGATCGACCCCGTGGCGATCGACGTGTTCGCCCACTACTTCCGACTGCTGGAGCACGGCGAGACCGGGATGATCCCCGAGGCGTCGATCGAGCCGCTGGCGATGGAGTCCCTGGCCGACGTCACCGTCAGCGACGAGGACGCCGCGAAGGCGATCAGGACCACCGCGGTGGTCAAGCTGAACGGCGGCCTCGGCACCTCGATGGGCATGGACCGCGCCAAGTCGCTGCTGTGCGTCCGCAGCGGGCTCTCGTTCCTCGACATCATCGCCCGCCAGACGCTCCACCTGCGCGAGCGCTACGACGCGCCGCTGCCACTGATCTTCATGAACTCTTTCCGCACCAGCGCCGACACGATGGATGCCCTGGCCCGCTATGAGGACCTGCCGGTCCCGGGCCTGCCGCTGGAGTTCCTCCAGAGTAAGGAGCCCAAGCTCCTCACCAAGGACCTCACCCCGGTGAGCTGGCCCAAGGACCCCGACCTCGAGTGGTGCCCGCCCGGTCACGGCGACATCTATCCCGCGATGGTCGGCACCGGCCTGCTCGACAAGCTCGCCGACGCCGGCTTCGAGCGGGTCTTCGTCTCCAACTCCGACAACCTCGGCGCCGTGCCGGACGCCCGGGTCGCCGGCTGGTTCGCGACCAGCGGGGCGCCGTTCGCGATCGAGGCGGTGCAGCGGACCGCGTCGGACAAGAAGGGCGGCCACTTCGCGCGTCGCAAGGCCGACGGGCGCATCGTCCTGCGCGAGACCGCGCAGACCCCCGTCCACGACCAGCAGGCGCTGGCCGACCTGACGCGCCACCGCTATGCCAGCACCAACAACATCTGGTTCGACATCGCCGCGATGCGCGAGACGCTCGCCGCCCGTCAGGGCGTGCTCGGGCTGCCGCTGATCCGCAACGTCAAGAACGTCGACCCGGCCGACCGGACCTCGCCCGAAGTCATCCAGATCGAGACGGCGATCGGCGCCGCCATCGAGGTCTTCGAGGGTGCCCGCACCATCGAGGTCGGCCGCGACCGGTTCGTGCCGGTCAAGACGACCAACGACCTGCTGATCCTGCGCTCGGACGTCTATCGGCTGGGCCAGGACTTCGTGATGGACCAGGTCTCCGACGAGCTGCCCTATGTCGAGCTCGACGCCGACTTCTACAAGTACGTCGTCGAGTTCGACAAGCGGTTCCCCGACGGGGCGCCCTCGCTGCGCAAGGCGTCGTCGTTCAAGGTCGAGGGCGACTGGACCTTCGGCCACGGCGTCGAGGTGGTCGGTGACGTCGAGCTCGACAAGGAGGCCGGTGCCCAGCGCGTCGCCGAGGGAACGGTCCTGTCGGATGGCTGAGACCCCGGCTGGCGCGCCTCCCGAGGACCAGGGCCTCCTCTCGATCGAGTGGCTCGTGGAGCGGATCCTCGACACGGTCCGCGAGCTGCCGCCGATGCCGCAGCCGCTGATGGACACGCTGGGGCTGGCGTGCGCCGAGGACGTGCACTCCCCGATCGACCTGCCGCGCTTCGACAACTCCGCGATGGACGGCTACGCCGTCGTGCACGCCGACGTCGCCGACGCCTCCGAGGACGCGCCGGTCACACTCCCGGTCATCGGCGAGATCGGCGCCGGCCAGGCCAATCTCTTCGCGATGTCGCCCGGGTCGGCGGTCAAGATCATGACCGGTGCCCCGGTGCCGGCCGGGTGCGACGCAGTCGTCCCCTATGAGTGGACCGACCGTGGCGTGGCGCGGGTCGAGATCACCCGGGCCCCCAAGCCTGGCGGCAGCATCCGTCGCGCCGGTGAGGATGTCCGCGAGGGTGACCTCCTCATCGCCCGCGACACCGTGCTGGGGCCCCGCCACCTCGGCCTGCTCGCCAACGTGGGCCGCTCGACGGTGCTGACCCGGCCGCGGCCCCGCGTGGTGGTCATCTCGACGGGGTCGGAGCTGCGCGACGCCGGCACCGAGCTGTCGCGCGACTCGATCTATGACGGCAACTCCTATCTCATCGCCGCCGCGGCCCGCGCTGCCGGCGCGATCGCCTATCGGGTCGGCATCGTTCCCGACGAGCCGCGGGCGTTCCTCGACGCCTTGTCCGACCAGCTGGTGCGAGCCGATCTCGTCGTCACCTCCGGGGGTGTCAGCCAGGGCGACTTCGACGTCGTCAAGGAGGCGCTCCAGCCTCTCGGCACCGTCTGGTTCGGCAAGATCGCGATGCAGCCCGGCAAGCCGCAGGGTTTCGGGGTCGTCGGCGAGGACGAGACCCCGATCTTCACGCTGCCCGGCAACCCCGTGTCGTCCTACATCTCCTTCGAGACCTTCGTGCTGCCGGCGCTGCGCAAGATGATGGGCAAGCAGCCCTACCAGCGCCCGGTGGCCACGATGCGGCTGACCCGGGGGATCACCTCGCCCGTGGCGCGCCGCCAGTTCGTCAGGGCGACCTATGACGTCCGCAGCGTCACGCCGGTCGGCGGCTATGGCTCCCACCTCGCGGGCGACCTGGCCCAGGCCAACGCGCTCGTCGTCGTGCCCGAGGACGTCACCGCGGTCGGCGCGGGGGAGCAGGTCGAGGTGCTCAAGCTCGACGAGGACTTCTGAGAGGCTGTCACCCATGGACCGCCTGACCCATGTGGACGAGACCGGGGCGGCGCGCATGGTCGACGTGTCCGGCAAGGCCGTCACCGCGCGTACGGCGGTCGCGACCGGCCGGGTGCTCGTCGCGCCGCGCGTGGTCGAGCTGTTGCGCGGGGAGGGCGTGCCCAAGGGCGACGCCCTGGCGGTGGCCCGCATCGCGGGGATCATGGGGGCCAAGCAGACGCCGGCGCTGATCCCGCTGTGCCACCCGCTGGCGCTGTCGTCGGTCACCGTCGACCTTGCCGTCGCCGACGACGCGGTCGAGATCCGCGCGACGGTGACCACCACCGACCGCACGGGTGTCGAGATGGAGGCGCTGACCGC
>JAGQUE010000144.1:0-8366 GCA_020438665.1 Nocardioidaceae bacterium
CCCTGCCCACCACCTGCGTCGACCAAGCCGACGACCCCGTCACCAGCGGCGACACCTTCCCGCTCGGCACCACCACCATCACCTGCACGGCCACCGACACCGCCGACAACACCGGCACCGCGACCTTCACCATCACCGTCCACGACACCACGGGGCCGGCGATCACGGTGCCGCCCAACATCACCCGCGAGGCCAACGGCCCGTCGGGTCGCCAGACGACCTGGCCGGCACCCTCGGCGACCGACCTGGTCAGCGGCGCCCGCGCGGTCACCTGCACCACGCTGCCCACGGTCGGCCTGGCGTCCGGAGACGTGTTCCCCCTCGGGGTCACCACCGTCGACTGCGCCGCCGCCGACACGGCTGGCAACCAGAGCCACAGCTCGTTCACGGTCACCGTCCGCGACACCACCAAGCCGCTGATCTCGGGAACGCCCGGCAACCTGCAGGTCGAGGCGACCGGTCCCTCGGGCGCGCCCGCGACGTTCACGCCGCCGACGGCGACCGATCTCGTCGACGGCAGCCTGCCCGTGAGCTGCGACCACGCCTCGGGCAGCACCTTCCCGCTCTATGCGACTCCCGTCGGCACGACCGTGACCTGCACGGTCACCGATGCCGCCCACAACACCGCCACCAGCCAGTTCACGGTGACCGTGGTCGACTACACGTCACCCGACCTGGTCACGCCCGACAGCCTGACGGTCCCCGCCGACAGCCCGCTCGGCGCCGCCGTCACCCTCGACGTCTATGCCATCGACCTGGTCGACGGGCGGATCGATGCGGACTGCACTCCGCAGCTGGCCCTCTATCCCGTCGGGATCACGACCATGACGTGCTCGGTCACAGACACCTGGGGCAACGAGGCCATCTCCATCTTCGACCTCACCGTCGAGGGCGTGGTCGACCCCCACCTCACCGCGAGCGTCACGAGCACCAAGCCCACGCTCCACGGGTGGTACCGCACCCCGGTCACTGTCTCGTTCACGTGCACGCCCGGCAGCTCGGTGGACCTCGACCCGTGCCCCGATCCGGTCGAGGTAACCGAGAGCGTGCAGAACCGGGTGATCGACCGGTCGATCACCGCCGCGGACGGAGGTCACGCCCACGTGTCCGTGACCGTCAGCGTCGACCTGGACAAGCCGACGGTCCGGATCAAGAAGCTCTCGAGCAAGCGACCGCGCTGCGTGGCCAAGGACGCGCTGTCCGGCGTCGACTCGTGCCGGCTGACCCATCGCAAGGTGGGCAAGAAGATCGTGTGGACCGCGACAGCGGTGGACCTCGCCGGCAACCGCAAGGTGCTCAAGGCCACCACCCGCGCCTGACCGGCCGCGGGTCAGCTCCTGATCAGCCAGGGTGCTCGGCCGCCCAGACCATCAGCGCGGCGATCGCCTCGTCGCGTTCCATCGGTCCCCGGTCCATGCGCAGGTCGAGCAGGTGGCGATAGGCCTCGCCGACCCGCCGGCCGGGCGGGATCGCGAGGATCTCCATGATCTCGTTGCCGTCGAGGGCCGGACGCAGGGCGTCGAGCTCCTCCTGCTCCGACAGACGGGCGATGCGCGCCTCGATCTCGTCATAGGTGCGCTGGAGTCGTTCGGCCTTGCGCCGATTGCGCGTCGTGGAGTCGGCGCGGGTGAGCACGTGGAGGTGCTCGAGCTGGTCGCCGGCGTCGCGCACATAGCGGCGTACGGCGGAGTCGGTCCACTCACCGGAGCCATAGCCGTGGAAACGGAGGTGGAGCTCGACCAGGCGGCTCACGGCATCGGTGAGCTCGTTGGAGAAGCGCAGCTCCTTCATCCGCTTGCGGGTCATCTTGGCGCCGACCACGTCGTGGTGGTGGAACGTCACGGTCCCGTCGGAGCCGAACCGGCGCGTGCGCGGCTTGCCGACGTCGTGCATCAGCGCCGCGAAGCGCGCGACGAAGTCGGGACCGCCGCCGGGCAGGCGGTCCTCGAGGGCGATCGTCTGCTCGAGCACCGTGAGGGTGTGCTCATAGACGTCCTTGTGACGGTGGTGCTCGTCGCGCTCGAGCTTGAGGGTGGGCAGCTCGGGCAACACCCGGTCGGCCAGGCCCGTCTCGACGAGCAGGGTCAGGCCGCGACGCGGATAGGGTGCGCACACCAGCTTGACCAGCTCGTCGCGGACACGCTCGGCGGAGATGATCTCGATCCGGTCGGCCATCGAGGTCATGGCGTCGACGACCTCGGGCGCCACGGTGAAGCCGAGCTGGGCGGCGAACCGTGCCGCCCTCATCATCCGCAGTGGGTCGTCGGAGAAGGAGTCCTCGGGCCGCCCCGGCGTGCGCAGCACCCGGTGGGCCAGGTCGACGATCCCGCCGAACGGGTCCTCGAAGCCGCGGTCGGGCAGCGTCACCGCCATCGCGTTGACCGTGAAGTCGCGGCGGCCCAGGTCACCGGCCAGGGACTCGCCGAAGTCGACGTCGGGCTTGCGGGACGCGGGGTCGTAGGACTCGGAGCGATAGGTGGTGATCTCGACCTGCCAGTCGCCCTTGCGGCAGCCGATCGTGCCGAACGCCCGGCCCATGTCCCACACCGCGTCGGCCCAGCCGGCGATGATCCGCTCGGTCACCTCGGGGCGCGCCGACGTCGTGAAGTCCAGGTCGTTCTGGAGCCGACCCAGCATGGCGTCACGCACCGGGCCACCCACCAGGGCGAGGGTCTCGCCCGCCGCACCGAAGCGCGCCCCGAGCTCGTCGATCACCGGACCGATCCGGTCGAGCTCCTCACCGACCGCGCGCTGGACCTCACTCATGTTGAGGGGGGCAGGGGGGTCGACGGACACGGGCACCCACTCTAGTGGCCGCGGGTCCGGCGCCGCCGGGCAGGCGGCCGGCGACGGATAGAGTCGGCGCGTGGTCCGTCCTGCGTCGGTGATGTCGCTGCTCGCCGTCGCGACGACCCTCGCCGCCGTCCTCTCCGTCTCCCAGCCCGCCCAGGCCCGCGACGCCCGGCCGGCCGCCGACGACCTGCCCCTCCAGGTGACCATCACCGGGCTGAACCCCTCGGTCGTGCCACGTGAAGGACCGCTCCAGGTCAGCGGCACGGTCAGCAACACCGGCGACCAGACCTATGACGCGATCCGGCTCTATGGGCTGACGTCCACGGTGCCGATCACGTCACGGTTCGAGCTGGCCACGGCCGCGGCCAGCGACCCCGCCGTCGAGGTCGGCAACCGCATCCTCGACGCCTTCGACTCCATCGACTCCCTCGCCCCGGGCGAGTCGGCCCCCTACTCGATCCGGATCCCCCGGCGACTGCTGCCGATCGACGCCGAGACCTCCGCGCCGGGGGTCTACTGGCTCGGCGTACACGCGCTCGGCGAGACGAGCGACGGACGCGACCTGGTCGCCGACGGCAAGGCGAGGACATTCCTCCCGCTGGTGCACGCCGGGTCGGGTCGACTCGACACCGCGCTGGTCGTGTCGCTGCGCCACGCCGTGCGCTACCGGCCCGACGGCTCGGTCGGGCGGCTGACCCAGTGGCGCAACGACCTGGGCCCCGCGGGTCGGCTGTCGGCCCTGGTCGGGTTCGCTCGGGCGGCCGGTCCCCGTCGGCTCACCTGGCTGGTCGACCCGGCGGTCACCGACGCGGTCTCCCGGCTCGCGGCCGGCAATCCGCCCCGGTGGCTGGGCCGCTCCAAGGAGGGGGAGCAGCCCCCCACGCTGACCGGTGCCGAGCCGGTCCCCAAGCTCCGCGTCGAGAGCAAGCAGTCCACGACGACCTCGGTCGCCGACGAGGCACGCGGCTGGCTGAGCGGTGCCGCCAGCGCCCTCGCCGGCGACCAGCTGCTCGCGCTGCCCTATGGCGACATGGACGTCTCCGCGGCCGCCACGTGGTCCCACGAGCTCTACCAGACCGCGCGGCGCGAGGCCCGTGGTGGCAACGCGGCCCTCGATCTGCCCTCCGCACCCGTCGTGTCGCCCCCCGACGGCTACCTCGACCCCGCCGCCCTCGGGCTGATCAGCTCCACCACGACCACGATCGTCAGCGACGCGATGCTCAGCGACCGGCCGCGCCGCCAGTCCCCGGTGCTGGGTCTCGCCGACGGCAAGCGACTGGTGTTCGCCGACGCTCAGGCCGCGAGCGGCGGGCCACTGCCCGGACCACAGCTGACCCCGCTCCAGGAGCGGCAGCGCATCCTCAGCGACGCGGCGCTGCGGCTGCTCGGTGGCGAGGGTCCGCTCGTCGTCGCGCTGCCGACCGACTGGGAGCCGGGCTCCCCGGTGGCCGCCGAGGAGTTCTTCGCGGGACTCGACGTGCCATGGCTGCGGCTGGCGCCACTGCGCCAGGTCGTCAGCACCCCACCGGCCACCATCGACGTCGAGCAGCTGCGCTACCCGACGGCACGGGCCGAGGAGGAGCTGCCGTCGACCAACTTCGAGGCGGCCGGCGACCTGCTCGCTGCCGGCGAGGTGACCCAGTCGATGCTGCCGACCAACCACACGCTGGCCATCGAGACGACCCACCAGGCCCTCACGGCGACGTCGTACGGCGCCCGGGCGCGGCCGATGGTGCAGAGCGGGCTGGCGATGCGCTCACGGGAGCGGCTCGAGCGGCTGACCGCCCAGGTGACCGTCGAGGCACCGCGATCGGTGACCCTCTCCAGCGAGAGCGGCCAGTTCAGCGCCATCGTGACCAACAGCCTCGAGCAGCGGGTCGCCGTCCGGGTGGTCGCCCGCACCGACGGCCAGCTGCGGATCAAGGACTCCCCGGTGGTGGAGCTGGCCCCCGGTGAGGTGCGGTCGATCGAGCTCACGGCGCGCAGCTCCAAGCTCGGACTCCACGACGTGAGGCTCGCGGTCGCTGATGTCGACGGGGTGCCGCTCGGGGCGAGTGACGACTTCCAGCTCCGCGCCGCCCAGGTCAGCAACGTGATCTGGGTGGTCTTCGCCGTCGGTGGGGCGCTGCTGTTCGGTGCGATCGCCGTCCGGCTCTATCGCCGCATCCGTGACGCGCTCGGCAGGCGGAGGTCTGCGGCGTGAGCGGGAACGACGAGCGGTCGGAGTCCGAGGGGATCCTGCGGTCGTCGGCGGTGATGGCGGCCGGCACCGTCGTCTCCCGGATGACCGGGTTCCTGCGCGCCGGCCTGCTGGCCTGGGCCCTCGGCCCGCTGCTGCACGCGGACATCTTCAACCTCGCCAACACCATCCCCAACATGCTCTACATCCTGTTGGCGGGCGGCATCTTCAATGCGGTCCTGGTGCCCCAGCTGGTGCGCGCCATGAAGCACGACGAGGACGGCGGCGACGCCTACACCAACCGAGTGCTCACCCTGGCCGCGCTGTTCCTCGGCGCGGTCACGGTGGTGCTGGTCATCGCCGCACCCTGGGTGATGAGCCCCTTCCTGGGCAGCACCTGGGACTCCCTGCCCGCGCAGCACGACTCGGTCGTCGCGTTCGCGCGCTACTGCCTGCCGCAGGTCTTCTTCTATGGAATGTTCGTGCTGGTCGGGCAGATCCTCAACGCCCGCGGCCGGTTCGGCCCGATGATGTGGGCGCCCATCGCCAACAATGTCATCTCGGTCGGCGTCCTCGCGGCCTATCTGCTCGTCTATGGCACCCCGAGCGACCTGTGCGGCGGCTTCACCTCGTCCCAGGAGCTGTTGCTGGGCCTGGGCTCGACGGTCGGCATCGTTGCCCAGTTCCTGATCCTGCTGCCCTACCTGCGGGCAGCGGGGTTCCGCTATCGCCCGCGCTATGACTTCCGGGACGCCGGCCTCGGGCACACCTTGCGGCTCGGGCTGTGGACCGTGCTGTTCGTGGTGGTCAACCAGCTCGCCTACACCGTGGTGGCTCGGCTGGCCGGTGGCGGTACGGCGGCGGCCGCGCTCGGCACCTGCTCGTCCACGACCCCGGCGACCGGCTACACCGTCTATTCGACGGCGTTCCTGATCGTGATGGTGCCCCACTCGGTCATCACCGTGTCGCTGGCCACCGCGATCCTGCCCCGACTGTCGGCCCATGCCGCGGCTGGCGACCTCCGCGCGCTCGGCCACACGCTGGTGGGGGCGCTGCGCTCGGTGCTGGCCGTCATCCTGCCGTTCGCCGCCCTCATGCCCGTGCTGGCGCCCGACCTGGCCAACGTTCTCCTCGGTCATGGCGCGACCAGCGACAACTACGGGCTCTATGTGCCCGCCCTGTCGTTGTTCGGCGGCGGGCTGGTGCTGTTCACCCTGCACTACCTGATGCTGCGAGGCTTCTATGCCCTCGAGGGGACGCGGACGGTCTTCTGGATCCAGTGCGGCGTCGCCGTGACCAACATCGTCGTCGCCCTGGCGGCGGTCCCCCAGGTCAGTCCCCTCCACACGGCGCCCACGCTCGTCGGCGCCTATGCCGCGTCCTATGCCGTGGGCGCGGTCGTCTCCTGGTTCGTGCTCTCCCGGCAGCTCGGGGGGCTGGGGTCGTCCGAGCTGCTCCGCTATGTCGTCCGCCTGCTGCTTGCTGTGGCGATCACGACCGGAGTGGCCTTCCTCATCGCTCGGCTGGCGCATGCCCAGATGGGCGACCGCCCGCACTGGCTGGTCTCCACCGCGCTGCTCGTCGTGCTCGGCGGCATCGCGGTCGCCGTCTATCTGGGGCTCGCCCGCCTGCTGCGGCTGACCGAGGTCTCGGCCATCGTGGGGACGGTCTTCGGACGGTTGCGGGGCCGTGCCCGGCGCTGACCGGCCACCCGAGGGGCCGCGCCGCTCTACGATGGGCCCGACAAGTCCGGACTACGGACAAAGGGGGGTCGTGCCGACGTCGATCCGACCCGGAGACGTGCTCGCCGGGCGCTATCGCCTCGACGACCTGCTCAGCGAGAGCAGGGGCGCTCGCTTCTGGCGCGCCTTCGACCAGGTCCTGGCGCGGCCCGTTGCGGTGCACGTCATCCCCGCCCAGGACGACCGCGCGGCGGCGCTCCTCGACGCGGCCCGCCGGTCGGTCGTGGTCAAGGACCGGCGCTTCCTCCGCGTGCTCGACGCCGACGAGAACGACGACATCTGCTTCGTCGTCAACGAATGGGGCCAGGGCCGCTCGCTCGACATCCTGCTGGCGGGCGACGGCCCTCTCGACCCGACCCAGGCCGCGTGGATCGTCCGCGAGACCGCCGCAGCGCTCGCCGTGGCGCACGACGCGGACGTGACCCACAGCCGGCTCGTCCCCGAGAACGTCCTGCTCGACCACCACGGTGCGGTCCGTGTCATCGGCCTCGCCGTCGATGCCGCTCTCAACGGGCTGCCGGTCCTCGACAAGGAGACCGACGTCGAGGATCTCGTCGGCTGTCTCTATGCCGCCATGACAGGCCGGTGGGCCGGGCCGTCCGCGTCCGCTGTGCCCCCCGCCTATCGCGAGAACGGCCAGCTGCTGCGCCCCCGCCGGGTGCGGGGCGGCATCCCGCGGCCGCTCGACGAGCTGTGCGCCGAGGTGCTCTGCGCGCCCCAGGGCGGCGCCCACGCCCGAGCCGCCTATGACCTCGCCACGGCACGCGGTGTCGCCGACTACCTGCGCACCGTCGCCGGCCAGCAGACCGACCTGTCGGGTCTCGCGCCGTCGGTGGGTCCGCGCCGCGAGCCTTGGGCCGCGCCGCCGTCGGCGGCGCCGGAACCGTCGACAGCCGCGCCCGGCGCGCGCCCCGTCGAGACCCCCCCGGTGGCCACAGCGGCCCCGTCGGGGACCGGCCCTGGCGCCGAGGAGGACCACGCCCCGCCGGCCGATAACGCTCCCACCGAGGTGAGAATCGCTGCCGACGGCGACGGCCCGACCGAGCCCGACCGCCCCGCACCGATCGGGGAGCAGCCGACCCAGGCCGGGATGCCGGTCTTCGAGGACGACGGCGAGGTCGGCTGGATCTCCCGACGCAGCGTGCCACCGGCCCCTCCGGAGCCGCCGGCGGCACCGCTGGCCAAGCCCCTCTTCGCGCCCGAGCCTCCGCCCGGCACACCCGCCCGGCGGGCACGGGTCCCCTCGGCAGGAGGGACCGGCACGTGGACCAACACCGGGACGAGCGCGGGGACCAACAGCGGGCCTGGAGCCACGACAGCGACGGGGACGGGCACCGGGAGCCGGGAGTTCTGGCCCTGGGACACCACCGGGTCGGCGACCGGCAGCGGTGCCTTCGCGGTCGAGGAGGACGAGACCACCATCCCCGGGCGCCGCTGGTTCCGGCTCGCGATCCTGGTCGCGGTGGCCGCCCTGGTGCTGCTGATGGCCATGGTGTTGCTCAACCTCAGCCGCGGCCGGACACCGCTCGGCACCGAGCCTGCGAAGCGCTCGCCCGCGGCCGCCGCCGGCTCGGCATCTCCGTTGGCGGGTCTCTCGGCACGCGATCTCGACCCGCAGGGCAGCCCACCGGAGGAGAACCCCGACCTGGCGC
>JAGQUE010000144.1:8464-10424 GCA_020438665.1 Nocardioidaceae bacterium
ACCAGCCGTCGCATCGCCGCCGTCGACGTGACGTTCGTCGGGGCGCCGACGGCCTTCTCGGTCTATGTCACCGGCCAGGCGCCCACCGGGGTCGCGGACCTGACGCCGGTGGCCGAGGAGAGGGCCACGAGCACCTCGTCGTCGGTCACGCTGCCCGACGACTCAGCCGGGCGCTATGTCGTCATCTGGCTCACCGCCCTGCCCGAGGTCCGCGGCGGTTTCCGTGGGGAGGTCGCCGAGGTGGTGGTCCGAGGATGACCGACCACGACGGCCGCAGTGACGTCGCGCTCCTCCAGGCTCACGTGGACGGTGACCCAGCGGCGTTCGGCGTCCTCGTCGCACGCCATCGTGACCGTCTGTGGGCGGTCGCACTGCGCACGATGGGCAATCAGGAGGACGCGGCCGACGGGCTGCAGGACGGCCTGGTCGCGGCCTTCCGGCGCGCGGGATCCTTCCGTGGGGAGGCCCAGGTGACGACCTGGTTGCACCGGGTCGTGGTCAACGCCTGCCTCGACCGCATCCGGGCCGCCAAGGTGCGCGCGGCCGACGCACTGCCCGACGACCTCGACGAGCTCGCTGGTCGAGGGTCGCTGGTGTCGGCGGACACCGCGCACGACCCGGCGGACCTGGCCGTCGCCGACGAACGCCGCCGCCTGGTCGTCGAGGCGCTGGCGACCCTGCCGGAGGAGCAGCGGGCAGCGCTCGTCCTCGTGGACATGGAGGGTTTCTCGGTCGCGGAGGCGGCCCAGATCCTCGGCTGTGCCGAGGGCACGGTGAAGTCCCGCTGCTCGCGGGGCAGGTCGCGGCTGGCCGGTCTGCTCGGCATGCTGCGTGACGACCGCCACCCTGCCGACCCCGAGCGGAACCCGGACCCGCCCTCGGCCGTCCCATCCAGCGAAGCTCCTCGCGGCCCCCCCGGACCGTGACCCCCATGCCAGTGCCCTCATACCCATTCCCCCGGCCGGGCCACCGCCGGGCCAGACGACCGAGGAGGTGAACCCGTGACCGATCAGCCTCTGGGCGATGAGGCCCTGACGCCTGCCCAGGAGGAGCGGGTACGTCGCCTCCTTGCCGACGCCCGCCACACCGCCCCGATGCCCGCCGAGGTGGCCGACCGGCTCGACGCGGTGGTGCGCGAGCTGGCCGCCGAGCGCGAGGACGGGCCGGTGACCGAACCTGGCGCCGCCTCCCACGACGACGCATCGTCACCCTCCGACACGATGGTCGTCTCGCTCGACGCGGCCCGCCGGCGGCGGCGGCGTACGAGCGGGCTGCTGGTGGCCGCAGCGGCGGTGCTCGCCATCGGCGTCGGCGTGCCCGCCTGGGTCAACAGCGTGGGGACCGGGAGCGCCGACGAGTCCACCGCGGGGAGCGCCGCCGCCGGGGCCGCCGACAACGCCGCACCGGAGATGGCCGCCGGCGGAGACGCCAGCACCGACAAGGGCGCCAACGACGGCCCCCAGCGCGGCGACTCGGCCTATGCCGCCGAAGCCCCCCGGGTCGCCGCGAGCCGGTTCCGGCGCGATGCGATCCGGCTGGCGGACCAGCCGGCCGCCCTCACGAGCGGGTCGGCGGGCAGCGAGCCCCGCAGCAAGAGCCTGTTCGAGCTGGTGGGGTGCACCCGCGCCGACGACTGGGGTCCGGGCGAGGAGGTCGCCGTGCTGTTCGAGGACGCGCCGGCGCTGATGATCTATCGCGACCCCGTGGGTGGCCTCCAACAGGTCGACCTCTACCGCTGCGACAGCACCCAGCCGGCCCTCACGACCCAGATCCCCGCGCCCTGACCACGATCACGGGGCGCGCTGGACCGGACGGGAATGTCCCTGGCCTACGATCGGTTGCACAGGCGTAGGCGGGGATACCCCCTGGAGTATCCCCCCGCCGGAGTTCCGCACCCGATCGACAGAAGTGAGCCCGTGATGAGTGACCAGTCCGACGTCCGCAACGTGATCGTGATCGG
>JAGQUE010000145.1:0-3937 GCA_020438665.1 Nocardioidaceae bacterium
TCGTGCTGGCCGCCGCCGACCCGGCCAACCCGTACGGCGCGGCACTGCCCTGGCCCGCCGGGGACGGCACCCACCGCCCCGGCCGCAAGGCGGGGGCACTCGTGGTCCTGGTCGACGGCGAACTGGTGTGGTTCCTCGAGCGCGGCGGCCGGTCCCTGCTGAACTTCACCACCGATTTCGAGGCCCAGCGGGCCGCCGCCGGAGCACTGGCCGGCCTGGTCGGCAGCGCCCGGGTCGGCGGCATCCTGGTGGAGCGGATCGACGGTGCGCCGGTGCTGGAGGCAGCACGCACCGATACCGCAGAGGCGTTGTCGGATGCCGGGTTCACTCGCACCCCGCGTGGATTGCGGATGCGGTAGGCCCCGCTCGATTCAGCACCGATCCAGTCAGGCCCGCAAGTCCGCTGTAACGCACAGGCCAACTCCGCCGACATCACGGTCAAGTAACGATTGCGCATACCCACCGAGATCATGATCGGAGGCCGGCATGGCACGGCTCGGACGCCTGGTGTCGCGGATCGCGGTCGCCCTCGCCGCTCCCGCCATCGTGGTCTTCGCCCCGGTGCAGCCTGGCGAATCCCCACGCGCGGAACCTCAGGTGGTGGCCGCCGTTCGCACTGTTCACCGCGTTCTGCCCTCAGGCTTCGCCGCGATCCCGGGCCCGGGCAGCCGCGCCGGGATGCTCGCCGTGCGGGCCGCATTGACCCGACTCGGCGATCCCTACGTCTGGGCCGCCGCGGGTCCGCACGCCTTCGACTGCTCCGGTCTGGTGGTCTGGTCGTTCCAGCAGGCCGGGGTAGAACTCCCGCACTCAAGCCAGGCGCTGGCAGGCGGTGGCCAGCCGGTAGCCCTGAACCAGATTCAGCCCGGCGACGTGGTCACCTACTACTCCAACGCATCGCACGTCGGTCTGTATGTGGGCGACGGCAAGATGGTCCATGCCTCCACCTACGGCGTACCGGTGGCCGTGGTTCCCGTCAATAACGCCCCGATCCACAACGTCCGCCGGTATCGCTGAACCGGGGCGCGCGACTACCATCCGACCATGCGCGACATCCTTGCCGCGGCAGTCGCGACGATGTCGGCCACCTGCTGAGATGCGTATCGCGATCTTCGCCACCTGTTTAGCGGACGCGCTGTTCCCGAAGGCCGCCATCGCGACGGTCGAACTGCTGGAGCGGCTCGGGCACGAGATCGTCTTCCCGGACCGTCAAACCTGTTGTGGCCAAATGCACATCAACACCGGATATCTGCAGGAAGCGCTTCCCTTGATCCGCCGGCAGGTCAAGGTGTTCGAATCAGCCGGGTGCGACGCGGTGGTTGGACCGTCGGCGTCGTGCGTGGGCTCGGTCCGCCACCAGCATGCGATGGTGGCCCGCCGCGCCGGCGACGAGGCGCTGGCCGTTCGCGCCGAGGCAGTCGCGTCCCGCACCTACGAGTTGTCCGAGTTACTGGTCGACGTTCTGGGTGTCCGCGATGTCGGCGCGCGTTATCCGCATCGGGTGACCTACCACCCCACCTGCCATTCGCTGAGGATGCTGCGGGTCGGCGACAAGCCGCTGCAACTGCTGCGTCAGGTACACGGCCTCACCCTCGAGGAGTTGCCGATGGCCGACTCCTGTTGCGGTTTCGGCGGAACGTTCGCGATCAAGAACTCCGCGGTATCGGCGGCCATCCTTGCGGACAAGATCACCGCGGTTGCCGGAACCGGGGCCGAGGTATGCACGGCGGCCGACATGTCCTGCCTGATGCAGATCGGTGGCGGTCTGAGCCGAGCCGGCTCAACCGTGCGCACCGTCCACTACGCCGAGATCCTGGCCTCCAGATGAACAATCTCCGCGGCGATGAGCCGTTCCCCGCAGCGGCCGGAAAGGCACTGGCCGACAACCAGATGCGCCGCAACGTCGGCCATGCCACCCATTCCATCAGAACCAAGCGCGCCCGGGCGGTCGCGGAATGCCCGGACTGGGAGCAGTTGCGCCAGACCGGGAGCGCACTCAAACAAGATGTGCTGTCGAAACTTCCGGAACTGCTGGAGCAGTTGGAGCACAACGTCACCGAGCGTGGCGGCGTAGTCCATTGGGCACGCGATGCCGACGAAGCCAATCACATTGTCGCCGAACTGATTCAGGCCACCGGTGCCCGTGAGGTGGTCAAGGTCAAGTCGATGGCGACCCAGGAGATCGGCCTCAACGAATACCTTGAGAAGCAAGACATAACGGCCATCGAGACCGATCTGGCTGAATTGATCGTCCAACTCGGCGACGACTGGCCCAGCCATATCCTGGTACCCGCGATCCACCGCAACCGCGCCGAGATCCGGGAGATCTTCGTACGAACGATGCCCGACGTCGGCGAACTCAGCGACGACCCGCAGCAGTTGGCCATGGCCGCCCGGGGTTACCTGCGCCGGAAATTCCTTTCGGCGCGGGTTGCGGTGAGCGGGGCCAACTTCGGTGTCGCGGAGACCGGCACGCTCGCGGTGGTGGAGTCCGAGGGCAACGGCCGGATGTGCTTGACGCTGCCGGACGTGCTGGTCTCGGTCGTCGGGATCGAGAAGATCCTGCCCACGTGGACCGATCTGGAGGTGTTCCTCCAGCTGCTGCCGCGCTCCTCGACAGGGGAGCGGATGAACCCCTACACGTCGTTCTGGTCGGGCGTGACACCCGGCGACGGGCCGCAGGAGGTGCACGTCGTCCTCCTCGACAACGGTCGCACCCGGGCGCTCGCCGATGAGGTCGGCCGCCAGGCGCTGCGCTGCATCCGCTGCTCGGCCTGCCTCAACGTCTGCCCCGTCTATGAGCGCACCGGCGGCCACGCCTATGGCTCGGTCTATCCCGGCCCCATCGGTGCCATCCTCAACCCGCTCCTCAAGGGCGTCGGGACCGACGACCAGACCGACTCGCTGCCCTATGCCTCCAGCCTCTGCGGGGCCTGCTTCGAGGCCTGTCCCGTCCGCATCGACATCCCGTCGGTGCTCGTCGAGCTGCGGGCCCAGGTCGTCGACGCCCATCGCGGTGGCCGTCCCAAGGCCGAGGCGGTGACGATGCGGGGCGCCGGCTGGGTCCTCGCCAGGCCGGCCCGCCTGGCCGTGGTCGAGCGAGCGGCCGGTCTGGTCGGCCGCGTCGCGCAGCGCCTCGGGCGTCGTACGGCGCCCGGCGGCCGCCGCGTCCTCGGCAGCCTGCCCGGCCCGGCCGCCGGGTGGACCGGTGCCCGCGACCTGCCATCACCCCCGGCGGAGTCGTTCCGCGCCTGGTGGCGCCGGACCCGCGGGACGGAGGCCGACCGATGAGCGCCCGCGACGAGGTGCTCGGCCGGGTCCGGCAAGCCATCGGGGACGCGAGCGGACAGGAGGTCCACGTCCCCCGCGACTACCGGGGCGTCGCTCCGGCGCTCCCGTTGGACAGGCTGATCGGCCTGTTCGCCGAGCGGGTCGAGGACTATCGCGCGGCGGTGGTGCGCTGCACCGAGGCCGACCTGCCCTCCCTGCTCGTCGAGGAGACGGCCGGCCTGCGGTTCGTCACGCCGCCCGGGCTGCCGTGGCCGGTGGCCGGTGCCGTCGCCGACGACCCCGCCGCGCCGCTCACCCCCGCCGACCTGGACACCCTCGACGGCGTCGTCACCGCCGCGGCCGTCGGGATCGCGGTGACCGGCACCATCGTGCTCGACCACGGCCCCGACCAGGGTCGTCGGGCGCTGTCGCTCGTACCCGACCGCCACGTGTGCGTGGTCCGGGCCGCCCAGGTGGTCGCGGGGGTGCCCGAGGCGCTGAGCCGGCTGGACCCGCGGCGACCCCAGACCTGGATCAGCGGCCCGTCCGCGACCAGCGACATCGAGCTCAGCCGGGTCGAGGGCGTCCACGGCCCCCGCACCCTGCGGGTGCTGCTGGTCTCCTGAGCCCGCCGCCGACTGCGGTGGCACACTGCTGCTGATGCCCC
>JAGQUE010000145.1:4005-8854 GCA_020438665.1 Nocardioidaceae bacterium
TGGGCGATCTGGCTGGTGGCGCTGTCGGTCTATGTGCTCGCCGTCTTCCACCGCAGCTCCCTCGGCGTCGCCGGGCTGCTGGCCGCGCAGCGGTTCGGCATCACGGCCACCGAGCTGGCGTTCTTCACGGTGCTCCAGCTGCTCGTCTATGCCGGCATGCAGATCCCCGTCGGGGTCCTGCTCGACCGGTTCGGTGCCCGGGTCATGCTGCTGACCGGCCTGGTGACGATGACCGCCGGACAGCTCACCTTCGCCTTCGCGACCTCCTTCCCGCTCGCGGTCGTGGCCCGGGCCGTCCTCGGCGCGGGCGACGCCATGATCTTCGTGTCCGTGCTCCGGCTGGTCACGGCCTGGTTCCTGGTGCGCCAGGCGCCGCTGGTCACCCAGCTCACCGGACAAGCGGGCCAGCTCGGCGCGATCCTCGCCGCCGGGCCACTCGCGTGGGCGCTCCACGCGCTCGGCTGGACCCGGACCTTCGCGCTGTCCTCCTCCGTCGGCGTCGTGCTCATGGTCGGGGTCGCGCTGCTGGTCAAGGACTCGCCCTACCGCGTCATCGACCCCGTCAAGGTCAAGATGCGCGCCCTCACCCGCTCGCTGCGCACCGTGTGGGGCAACCCCGGCACCCGCCTCGGGATGTGGTCGCACTTCACCTCGCCGTTCTCGGTGACGGTGTTCGGCATGCTGTGGGGCTTTCCGTTCCTCGTGCGCGGCGAGGGGCTCTCCGAGCGCGCCGCCGGGCTGCTGCTCATGCTCATGACCGGGTGGGTCGTCGTTTCCGGGCTGCTCCTCGGCGCCCTCGTCACGCGGTTCCCGTTCTATCGTTCGCGGATCGTGGTCGGCGTCGTCGGGCTCATCGCGGCCGCGTGGACCGCCGTACTCCTGCAGCCGGGGCCGGCGCCGCTCTGGCTGCTCATCCTGCTGGTCTGCACCATCGCGACCGGGGGGCCGGCCTCGATGGTCGGCTTCGACCTGGCCCGATCCTTCACGCCGCAGGAGGCCACCGGGCGCGCCAACGGGGTGGTCAACATCGGCGGCTTCCTGGCATCGCTGCTGACGATGGCGCTCGTCGGCCTCGTGCTCGACTGGCGAGAGCCGGGCGGGATGGCGGCCTATGACCTCGGTGACTTCCGCGCCGCGCTGTCGGTGCAGTACGTCTTCTGGATCCTCGGTGCGGTCCAGATCCTGCGCTACCGCCGCAAGGCCATCGACCACCTCCAGCGCGTCCACCCGGGCGCCGTCGAGCAGCTCAAGCGCGGGGAGCCGTTCGTCCACCCCGGGTTCTCCGACCAGGAGGGGGTCTGAGTCTCGAGTCACGCTGAGCCCTCGGCGGCTGCTCATGGGCTGACGAGCCAGCGCGAGCCTTGACCCAACCGCGACCATGGGTGGGTGGACACGCTGCAGCCTCGGGAAGTGCCGTTGGGAGGCCTGCGTGCCATGACCGTGCGCCGGACCCTCCCTTCACGGGAGCGCTCACTCATCGGCGCCTGGTGCTTCCTGGACCACTTCGGGCCCGACATGGTGGACCGGTCGGGCGGGATGAAGGTGGCTCCCCACCCCCACACCGGGCTCCAGACGGTCAGCTGGTTGTTCGCCGGCGAGATCGAGCACCGCGACAGCGGCGGGCACCACGCGTTCGTCCAGCCGGGCGAGGTCAACTTGATGACCGCGGGACGCGGCATCAGCCACTCGGAGGTCTCGACGGCGCGCACCACCGAGCTGCACGGCGCGCAGCTGTGGGTGGCGCTGCCCGACACCCACCGCGATATCGAGCCAGGCTTCGCCCACCACGTCCCGGCGCTGCTGCGCCACGATGGCTGGCGGGCGCGGGTCTTCGTCGGCTCGCTGCTGGGCGAGACGTCGCCCGTGCCGACGTACTCACCCCTGGTCGGCGCCGAGCTCACCCTTGCCGAGGGCACCGAGGTCGAGCTCGATCTCGATCCCACCTTCGAGTACGGCGTCCTGGCCGACACGGGCAGCGTGCTGGTGGACGGGAGCGAGCTCCCTCAGCACGCCGTGGGCTATCTGCCCCCGGGCGCGAGCCGGATGCGGCTGTCCGGCCGAGGCCGCTCGACCCGGCTGCTGCTCCTGGGCGGCGAGCCGCTGGGCGAGGAGATCGTGATGTGGTGGAACTTCGTCGGGCGAACGCACGAGGAGATCGTCGCCTTCCGGGAGGAGTGGCAGCGCCAGATCCACGACGGGGACGACCTCGTGACCACGGGGCACCGGGTCGCGCCCGGCCGCTTCGGCGTGGTGTCCGAGCGGCTCGGTCCGATCCCCGCCCCGACGCTGCCCCAGGCGCGGCTCAAGTCTCGCCGCTGACCGCCGCGGGTCGGCGGCGTGAAGGCTGTCGGTGGCGACCGGTAGGTTGCCTGGCGCAGGGAAGCCGGGCCAGTCGGGTTGGAGGTGGAGGCGTGGATGCAGTCCTGTGGTCGTTCGACGCCGAGCTCTGGCGCGCCGAGGCCAGTGACGCGTGGGTCTTCGTGACGGTGCCGCCCGACCTGAGCGACGACATCCGCATCGCCGGTGGGCCGCCGGTGGGGTTCGGCTCGGTTCGGGTCAGGGCCAGGCTGGGCTCCACCATGTGGTCGACCTCGGTCTTCCCGGACAAGCGGTCGGGGTGCTTCGTGCTTCCGGTCAAGCGCGCCGTTCGTCGCGCCGAGGGGCTCGACGACGGCGACGTGGGCGCGTTCGAGATCGAGGTGGTGTCGTGACCAGGGGTCCGGTCATCGGCGCGGACGGCGTGCCTCGCTGCCCCTGGGGTGCCTCGAGCGACGAATACATCGCCTACCACGACACCGAGTGGGGGATGCCGGTCCGTGGCGAGGCCGCCCACCTCGAGCGACTCACGCTCGAGGCCTTCCAGTCCGGCTTGTCCTGGCTGACGATCCTGCGCAAGCGGCCGGCGTTCCGCGACGCGTTCGCCCACTTCGACCCCGACGCGGTCGCGGCCTTCGACGACGCCGATGTCGAGCGGCTGATGGGTGATGCGGGCATCGTCCGCAACCGGGCCAAGGTGCTCGCTGCGATCACCAACGCCCGAGCCACGGTGGCGCTGCGTGAGGACGGCGGCCTGGCTGCCTTCCTGGCGAGCTTCCGGCCCGACCCGCCGCCGCCGGCGCCCGAGACGCTCGACGACGTCCCGGCGACGACCGCGGCCTCCCTGGCGATGTCCAAGGCGCTCAAGAAGCGCGGGTTCGCCTTCGTCGGGCCCACGACCATGTATGCCCTGATGCAGGCCACCGGGCTGGTCGACGACCACCTGGCCGGGTGCCACCGGCGCGGCTGCGCCAGCCGATGAGCGGCCGCTGAGCTGCCTGGTCAGGCCACCCGCCGGGTCCGGGCGCCGACCACGCTCGCATAGTGCTCGTCGACGAGCTCGCGCACCGCGACCTCCCAGGTCCGGACGACGCCCTTGCCGACCTCGGTCGGCTCGCCGGGGTCGCTGCCATAACGGTCGCCCGCGACACCGGGCAGCCACCGCCGGACGGGCGCCACGCCGAGGTCCTCCAGATAGACGCGGCCGGCATGCGAGGGGGTCAGCGTCAGGTCCATGGCCTGGTGAAGGGAGCCCAGCCACCGGTCGACCACGCGGCCGGTGGCGCCTGCGCCGTAGTGGCGCAAGAACCCGCTGACGTCGGTCTGGAAGACCCCGACCGTGGGGAGGTGCAGCTGGCGGGCGGCACGCAGGGCGGCAGCGCCGAGCGCGACGGGTGAGGCCAGGTGCACCAGGTCGGGACGGAACTCCTCCAGCGACCGACGCAGCGCGGGGTCGGGCAATCCGACCGGAAGGCCGGCATAGGTCGGCAGCCGGACGGCGCGGATCCGGACGACGCGGGCGTCGTGGTGGCGGGTCGGGCCGGGTCCCGGCGCGAGGATGAGCACCTCGTGCCCTCGGCACTGGAGCTGCCGGGACACGTGGAGCACGGCGGTCGTGACCCTGTTGGCGCGGGGCAGGAACGACTCCGCGGCAAGGGCGACGCGCATGGCTCCAGCGTGGGTGGGGCCCGTGAACACCCGGCGACCACCGCGCAATCCCCTGACCAACCCTTCCTGTCAAGTCCTCCTCCACAGCAGGCAGTTAGTACGGAAGGTCTCCGCGCCCTGCCTTCCGTACTAACTCAAACCTGTGGACGAGCGGGCCGTACTCTGTGCCCGTGACCCGCGTGCATGCCTTCGGTGATGACGCCCTCGCCGACCTCGACGCCGTCGGCGTGACCCGGGCGCTGGCCCAGCAGCAGGTGTCGGTGGCCGAGCTGGTCGAGGCCGCCGTCGCCCGGCTCGAGCGCATCCAACCGGCGGTCAACGGGCTGGCCTTCGACGCGGTGGCGCGCGCCCGTGCCGAGGCAGTGACACCGCGGGGCGGCTTCTTCGCGGGTGTGCCGTCGTTCCTCAAGGACAACGTCGACGTCGCCGGGATGCCCACCCAACAGGGGTCCGACGCGTTCGTCAGCGGCCTCAAGGAGGCCGACGGCGACGTGGCACGGATGTTCCTCGCGACCGGCCTGATCCCGCTCGGCAAGACCCAGCTCTCGGAGTTCGGTTTCAGCGCCTCGGCGGAGCACCCGCGGTTGGGGGCCGTTCGCAACCCGTGGCACCTGGACCACACCGCGGGCGCCTCGTCGTCCGGGTCGGGGGCCTTCGTGGCGGCCGGCGTCGTCCCGATCGCCCATGCCAACGACGGTGGTGGCTCGATCCGCATCCCGGCCGCGGTCAACGGGCTCGTGGGCCTCAAGCCGACCCGCGACCGGCTGCCGCAGGAGAGGGTGACCCGGCAGATGCCGCTGCGCATCGTCGCCAACGGCGTGGTGACGCGGTCGGTCCGCGACACCGCGGCCTTCCTGCGCGAGGC
>JAGQUE010000146.1 GCA_020438665.1 Nocardioidaceae bacterium
TTCAAATCCCGCCGCCTCCGCCACGACGGTGCCGAGAGAGCCCTCGTCGGGTCGATGACCCGGCGGGGGTTCCGTGCTGTTCGGGGCCGCCCGTCGCGGTCCGGCAGCCGAAAAGCGCGCGATCATACGCCGTTTGACTCGTGGTTTCACCTGTTTGCAACGTTATGCAATGCAGGAATGTGACCCAAGGATGAACCAGCGTTGGAGATTTTCGCCCTGACAATGGGAGCAGGCAGGGTCACCGGCGGCCCTACTGACTGGTTGGAGAACCTCATGAACCACTCCCGTCGCATCAGCGCCATCGTGCTTTCGGCCGTGCTCGGCCTGGGCATCCTCGGCTTCGCAGCTCCGGCGAGCGCCGACACGAGCTGGGGCCGCGGGGGTGGTTGGTTCATCGTCCACTGACAGTCTATGTGGGTACTATCGGGGGAGTGAGACGTCTGATCGGCCCAACCCCACAAGGTCGGTCACAGAGCCACCCCCCCGGCCCGTCTCACCACACGAGGGCAGTGACCTGGTTGCTGCCCTCGTGGCGCGCCTGGGATCAGTCGCCCTCGTCCTCGCGGCCTGAGACGCCCTGCTGCCCCATGGCATAGCCCAGCTGGAACCGGGTCATCACCTGGTATTCCTCTTTGAGGTCCGCGACATAGCCCGCATAGGTGCGTGGGCTGACTCCGAGCCGCTTGGCGCTGGTCGGGTCGGCATGGCCCTCGATGAGCATGCGGATGGTCATGGCCCGCTGCTCGGTCGCCACGTGGCGCAGCATGGAGTTCTCGCGGTTGGTGAAGGGGCGGGCCCGCTCCCACGTGCGGTCGAACATGTCGACGAGGTAGGCGACCACCGACGGCTCACGGATCGAGAGCGCGGCATCGAGCCCCTGGCTGCTGGGGATCACCGCCGTCGTGCGGTCGACGACGATGAGACGGTTGAAGAACTCATCGAGGGTGCGCACCTCGGCGCCGCGACCGGTGACCTGGGCGACGTACTTGTGGGTGGCGGCGCTGCGACGCGCGGAGTGCTGATAGAGGGTGCGCATCCGGACGCCCCGGTCGAGGGCGGACATGTCGCGGACCGCGCCGACGGCGAGGGCGGCGGCATCGCGACCGGTCTGCGGCTGGGCCGTGAGCAGCTCGAACTGGGCGTCGGCGACCAGGGACTCCAAGAACACGTCGATCGCCTCCCCCTGGAGCTCGGTGATCGAGCCGTGCCCCGTCGGGCCCGAGCGGCGCCATGCCTGGGAGAGGCCCGAGAAGGCGGCCGCCCAGCGGGATGACTCGGTGAGCAGCTCGGCGCCCTCGGCGCTCATGGGGGTGACGATGGTCGCCTGCACCGAGCTGGGGTCGACCGGCGCATATTCCTGGGATTCGGGGTCGAGCTGGAGCAGGCCCATCCGCAACAGCAGGTGGAACGCGTCGTGCTCCGCCCCGCCGTCGTCGAAACGGGCGTCATCGGGGCACAGCGACCCCTGCTTGACCACCTCTTCGAACAACGCGGCAGCCTGGCTCTCGAAGAGCTCACGGTCATCCGCACTGAAGCCCAGCACGCAGACAGCCCCCCTCTCGACACCCCGGCTAACTGGACATTGGTAGGACGAGCGTAAAGCGCATCGGGCGGTTCGGGGGCCACCCTGAGGCAAATAGCGTCGGAATCGATGCTGAGATGGGAAGGCTCCCAGGCATGCCCCGGCGTGGCGACCGGGGCCCCCGGGGCAGCTCAGTCGGCCAGGCGGGCCTTGAGGCCGTCGAGCTCGGTGCGCAGGACCGCCGGCAGGGTGTCGCCGATCTTGTCGAACCACTCCTCGATGAGGGGCAGCTCGGCCCGCCAGTCCTCGGCGTTGACGGCCAGCACCTTGGCCACGTCGGCCGGGTCGACGTCGAGGCCGTCGGTGTCGAGGTCCCCGGGTGCCGGGACCAGGCCCACAGGGGTCTCGACCGCCTCCACGTCGCCCTCGAGCCGGTCGACGATCCACTTCAGCACGCGGCTGTTCTCGCCGAAGCCGGGCCACAGGAACGCGCCGGACTCGTCGTCGCGACGGAACCAGTTGACCTGGTAGACGCGCGGCAGCTTGGCGGCGTCGGCCTGCTTGCCGATCTCGAGCCAGTGCTCCATGTAGTCGCCGGCGTTGTAGCCGATGAACGGCAGCATGGCCATCGGGTCGCGGCGCACGACGCCGACCGCGCCGGTGGCGGCGGCCGTGGTCTCCGAGGAGAGCGTGGCGCCGACGAACACGCCATGCGCCCAGTCGCGGGCCTCATAGACCAGCGGCACGGTGCTCCTGCGGCGACCGCCGAACAGGATGGCGTCGATCGGGACGCCGTCGGGCTCGTCGTACTCGGGGGCCATCATCGGGCACTGCTTGGCGGGGGTGCAGAAGCGGCTGTTGGGGTGGCTGGAGACCTCGCCGTTGTCCGGTGTCCAGTCGCGGCCCTTCCAGTCGGTCAGGTGGGCCGGCGGCTCGTCGGTCATGCCCT
>JAGQUE010000147.1 GCA_020438665.1 Nocardioidaceae bacterium
GGGTCTTGGTCTTACCGGTGCCGGTAGCCCCGGCCACCAGGCCGTGGCGGTTGAGCATCCCGAGCGGGATCCGGATGTGGACGTCGCTGAGCTCGGTGGCATCGAGCATGAGACCGCCGAGCTCGAGCGCGGAGCCCTCGAACTGATAGCCAGGTGCCACCGCCGCCACGATCGGGTTCTCCGGCTCGGGGGCCGGCACCTCGTCAGGGGCCTCGGGGACGGTGGCGTCGGTGGCTGTCGCCTCGGCGGCGGGGTCGCTGGTCTCGCTCATGGCCCGAACACTAGTCAGCCGTCGGGTCACTGCCTACGGCGTCCCCAGACGGTCGACCAGCCGGTCGACCAGACGGTCGACCAGACGGTCGACCAGAGGGTCGGGCGCACGGACGGGCGCGGCGCCGGACCGGGCCGCCGTTAGACTCCCAGCCGTGATCTTCAAACGGATCGGTGTGGGGCGCCCCTATCCCGACCATGGGCTGTCCTCGCGCGCCTGGGCGAAGATCCCGCCGCGCCAGATCCGGCTCGACCAGCTCGTGACCACCCAGGAGACGCTGCACCTGGGCACGCTGCTCGCCGAGGACTCGACCTTCTATGGCGACCTGTTCGCGCACGTGGTGGAGTGGCGGGGGGACTACTACCTCGAGACCGGGCTGCATCGCGCTCTCCGCGCGGCGCTGCAACAGCGCACCGTGCTGCATGCCCGTGTCTTCAGCGCGGAGGACTGATGCCGAGCCGCCTCAAGCACGCCTTCGTCCTGCTCGTCCTGCTCGCCCTGGTCCTGGGCGGCGCGGCGTGGGGCTGGGCCTCGCTCACCAAGCCCTTCCCGCCGTTGACGTCGGCCAAGCCCACCGCCGCCCCGTGCCTGGAGACCGCCATCCCGGCCGGCAACCCGGTGCGTCCCGGCATGGTGTGGGTGAGCGTCCTCAACGCCAGCGACCGGTCCGGTCTCGCCGGCGTGACCCTCGACCAGCTCGTGTCCGAGGGCTTCGGCGAGGGTGCCACCGGCAACGCTCCGGACGGCACCGACGTCGCCAAGGCCGAGATCTGGGCCGGTGATGTCACGAGTCCGGCCGCTCGCCTGCTCAAGAGCTATCTCGGCGGCAAGACCAAGATCGTCGCCCACGCCGAGCTCGGCTCGCGCGTCACCGTGGTCGTGGGGCAGAAGTTCCGCGAGGTCAAGCAGGGTCGCAAGCTGGTGACGGCCGAGAACAACGCCGTCATCTGCAGCCCCCTCGCCGGCTGAGTCCGGGCTCAGGATCCCGGCGCCGGTCGTCAGTCCGGCCGGGCGCTCGGTTCGGGCCCACGCCATCCGGCGAGGCGCCCGGCGGCGGACACCAGCCGCAGTCGCTGCTCGGTGCGGCGGCGCAGGGACCGCGGCGTCACCACCAGCAGCTCGTCGCCATGCCGGAGCACCGTGCGCCACTCGGGGACGATGATCTCGCCCCCGCGGATGACCAGCGAGACCGACGAGCCTGCCGGCAGCCGGAGCTCGCCGACCTCAACGCCGTGCATGAGGGATCGTGGGCTGATGGTGATCTGGAGCAGATCTGCATCGACGCGGTCGAGGGGGGCGGCCTCCACCTCCAGGCCGCGCGGCTCCGAGCGGCGCGACACCTTGAGCAGCTTGGCCGCCGACGGGAGCGTCGGTGCGGTGAGCAGCGTCAGCGCCACCACCAGCACGAAGACAAGGTCGAAGAGGCGCTCGGCGCCGTCGACCTTCTCCGCCAGCGGGATCGTCGCCAGCACGATGGGAACGGCGCCGCGCAGCCCCGCCCAGGACAAGAACACCGACTCCCGCCAGCTGAGCCGGCCCACCCAGGAGCACACCGCCACCGACACCGGCCGCGCCACCAGCGTGAGCAGCCCGGCCGCGGCGATCGCGGCCGCGATGGTGGTCAGGTTGATGCGCGCCGGTGAGGCGAGCAGCCCGAGCAGCACGAACAACCCGATCTGGGCCATCCAGGCGAAGCCCTCGGCGAACGAGCGGATCGCCTGGCCGTGTGGCAGGTGGGTGTTGCCGAGCACGAGGGCCGCGACATAGACCGCCGCGAAACCTGACGTGTCGATGGTGGCGGCGCCGGCGTAGGCCAGCATCGCCAGTGAGAGGGCAGCCACCGGATAGAGGCCCGAAGCGGGCAGCGCGGCCCGCCGCATGAGCATCGAGCCCCCGAACCCCACCCCCAGCCCCACCAGCGCTCCCCCGACGAGCTGGAGGATCATCAGCCCGGCCATCACCGGCACCCCGAACTCGTCGGCCGCGCTCCCGGACACCAGGGTCACCAGCACGATCGTGGGTGCGTCGTTCAGTCCCGACTCGGTCTCCAGCGCGGAGGAGAGCCGTTGCGGCAGCGGCACGCGCCGCAGCACCGAGAACACGGCGGCGGCGTCGGTCGGCGAGGTCACCGCCCCGAGGAGCACCGACAGCTGCCAGCTCAGCCCGAGCAGGAAATGGCCGGCCATCGCCATCACGGCGACCGACACCCCGACCCCGACGGTCGCCAGGACGACGCCCAGCGGCAGGGACGGGCGTACGGCGTCCCAGGACGTCGTGAGACCGCCCTCGGCGAGGATCAGCGCCAGCGCGGCGAACCCGAGCGCATGGGTGAGGTCCGCGTCGTCGAAGCGGATGCCGAGCACCGAGTCGCCGAGCAGGACTCCGATGAACAGATAGATGAGCAGCGAGGGGAGCCCGGCCCTGGTGGACAGCCGGACGGCGCCGATCGCGAGCAGCGTGACCGCCGCACCCACCAGCAGGAAGGTGTTGAGCTGGCTGGCGTCGAGTCGCACCCGGAGACCCTTCGTCGTTCGGCCGACGTGAGCCCACATGCTAACGGTCGACGACCGTGGGACCGTACGGGCCACAATGTCCTCCATGGAGACCAGGGACCGGTTCGCGGTCGCCACGCGGGCCAACGTGCCGCCGTTCCACGTCATGGACGTGCTGGCTGCTGCGGCCGAGCGGGGACGCACCCACGGCGACGTCGTCAACATGGCGGCCGGCCAGCCGATGACGGGAGCGCCCCGGCCGGTGCGCGAGGAGGCGGCTCGGCTGCTGGGCACCGACGATCCCCTGGGCTATTCGGTCGCGACCGGCATCCCCGAGCTGCGCGAGGCGATCGCGCGGCACCACCAGCGGACCCACGGCATCGACGTCTCCGCCGACGACATCGTGGTCACCACCGGGTCGTCGGGCGGCTTCCTGCTGGCGTTCCTCGCCGCGTTCGAGGCCGGCGACCGGGTCGCGATGGCACGCCCCGGCTATCCGTGCTATCGCAACGTGCTCACGGCCCTCGGCTGCGAGGTGGTCGAGATCCCGACCGGACCCGAGACCCGCTTCCAACCCACCGTCGAGCAGGTCGCCGCGCTGCCCGACATCCGGGGGCTCGTGGTCGCGTCGCCGGCGAACCCGACCGGGACCATGCTGCTGCCCGAGGAGCTCGCTGCGCTCGCCTCGTGGTGTGAGGACAACGGCGTCCAGCTGATCTCCGACGAGATCTATCACGGCATCGAGTACGCCCCGCTCGCCGGCCAGGCCCCGCTCGCGCGCAGCGCCTGGGAGACCTCGCGGGAGGCGATCGTCTTCAGCTCGTTCTCGAAGTACTTCTCGATGACGGGGTGGCGCATCGGCTGGATGCTGGTCCCGGAGCGGCTGCGGCGGGCCGTCGACATCCTCACCGGCAACTTCACGATCTGCCCACCCGTGATCGCCCAGCGCGCATGCCTGGCCGCGTTCGATGACGCGTCCTATGCCGAGCTGGACGGTCACGTGGCGCGTTATGCCGGCAACCGCGCCGCCCTGCTGGAGGGTCTGCCCCCGTTGGGGATCACGCGGCTCGCGCCGGCCGACGGAGCGTTCTATGTCTATGCCGACATCGGTCACCTGACCGACGACTCGCTGCGGTGGACCCAGGAGCTGCTGGCGACCACCGGGATCGCGATCGCCCCGGGCATCGACTTCGACACCGCCGACGGCGGTCGCTTCGTGCGGTTCAGCTTCGCCGGCCGACGCGAGGACGTCGACGAGGCCCTGCTCCGGCTGGCGGAGGTCATCCCCCGCTGACCCGGGCTGCGTCGGGCTGAGGTTTGGGGCGCGGCGCTCCGGGGCAGGGTCTGCTCAGGAGCGCCCCGGGGGAGCTCGGGGTGGCCGGACGGGGGACGACATGTATGGCGACACCAGGGTGATCCGTGGCCTGGCGCGACGGATGCGCGACCAGGCCGACGACCTGCGTGGCGAGGCAGACCGGCTCGTCGGGGAGGCCGAGGCCGTGTGGTGGACCGGCTGGGCCGCCGACGCGGTGCGCTCGCGGGCCCGCGACCGCGGGGCGGGGCTGCGGCGTACGGCGGCGCTGCACGACGACGCCGCCTCGGCCCTGGAGCAGCACGCCGACGAGGTCGACCGGCTCAAGGAGCTCATCTCGTGGCTCGAGCGCCGGGCGCGCAGCCTGGTGGCGTCGGCGCGCGACCGGCTCGCCGACCTGGGTGGGCGCCTCCTGGCGGGGGTGAGCGGCCTCGTTCCCGACCCGCTCGACCAGCTGCTCGACAGGTTCGTCCCGCCTCCCTCGGGAGACCGGGACTGGCTCACCGTCGAGCTGCCCGGACTCGGGAGCTGAGGCCGCGATGCTCACGGTGGCGCTCGACGACCGCCGGTCCGAGGCAGCCCTGGGCGGCCTGCCTCGGCGGGTTCCCCTGTCGCACGGCGCGCTCACCGCGCTCGCCGAGAGGTGCGCGGTCCCCCTGCCCTGGCGGACCGGCGCGGCCGGGCTGGCCGCCTCGCTCGGCGATCATCCGTCCCATGACGGATCCCAGCCCGACGTCATGGCCGAGCTGGTGGCGGCCGGGCTGCTCGACAGTGGTGGCAGCGTGTCGGGCGAGGTGGTCACCGCGCTCACGCGCCTGGTCGTGGCCGACGTCGCCGTCGACATCACCCTCGCGCTGCGGCGCCCGTCCGGAGCGACGGCCCAGCTCTCCGCGTGGCACCGGCTCAACAGCGCCCAGGTCACCACACTGACCAGCACCCTCGACGGAGCCGAGCTCTGCTGGTCGGAGCTCGGGTGGTGGTGGGCCGCCTTGTCGGCTCTCGCCGACGTCCCCACGCGACCCGGCGAGGCCGATGGTCCGACTCCGGGTCTGTGCCTGCCATGGGAGCTCCTCCTGGCTGCGGGCACCAGCGTTCGCGAGCGGCGCGACGAGCTGCTTCCCCTGCTGGCGGGACGTTTCCCGGGCGAGGTGACCGTCGACGGCGCCGCCGTCGACCGTGGGCGGGTGCTTGACGAGCTGGGTGTGCTCGCCCGGGCGCCCCTGGGTCGACTGCAGGTGTGCGTGATCGGTGGGTCGGGGCGGCTGGGCATCATCAGCTGGCTGCACTTCTCCGACGGGTGGCGCGAGCTGGTCCCGGCACGATCGGGCCAGGCCCCGTCGGTGCGGGTCGACGCCGTCGCGCCGGCAGCGCTCGCGGCGCGCGTGGCCGCCCTGGCGACGCGGGTGCGGCCATGACCGGGCCGATCCCGCCCGCGGCACCCATCGACGTGACGGGCGGCAGCCACGGGGTCGCGGCGACCTATGCCCGCGTGCGAGCACTGGCGACCTCCTACGACACCGCCGGCAACCGCCTGCGCGACCAGGCCCGACTGGGTCCCGCGACGATGGCCGACGGCGACCTGGTCGAGTCGGCGCTGCTGTCCCCCGGCACGTTCGCCGACGCGGAGCGAGCCTGCCTGGCGACCGCGGCCGGACCCGACGGGCTGGTGCTCGGCTCCCTCGGTTGGGAGACCGATGCCATCCTGGTCCGTGCGACCGTCGCGGCGTTCGAGGAGACCGACCGGCTCGTCCACGCCACGCTCGAGATGATCGACACCCAGGTCGGCCGGCTGTCCGGGACGCTGCTCTCGTGGGTCGTCGCGACCGGTGTGGTGACTGCACCGCTCTGGCTGGCGCCGCTGCTCGTGGACGGCGGCGTCCTTGCCGGGGTCTTCCACCTGCTGCCGCCGTCGCTGCAGCAGCAGCTCACGGCGGCGGGCGGCGCGCTGTCCGACCAGGCGATCACCGAGCTGCAGGACTGGGTGATCGACCATCCTGACCTCGTTCAGCATGCTGTCAACGGCAGCGGCGGGTTCATCGAGGGCTTCGTGACGGGCCTGCTCCCGGGCGTCCCACCCGGCACGCTGCCGGTGTCGTTGACGGCCGAGGGCGCGGCCGGGATCCTCGCCGGTGCCTATCCCCCGGACGGCGACCCCCGGGTCGACGTCCGCGACGACCGAGCGTCGCCCGGCGGGCAGGGGCCGCTGCCGGGGACCCTCGCCGGCGTCCTCCAGCACCTCGACCGGGTCAACGGCTGGTCCCCTGGCCCGGCCTCGCCTGACAACGGCACCATCGAGATCCAGACCTGGGTCGGCTCCGACGGCGTGCCCCACCACATCGTCTATGTGCCCGGCACCGACGACCTGACCACGACGCCGTGGACCCAGGACGGCGACGTGCGCGACCTGCACACCAACCTGACCGTCATCGGCGGCGGTGACACGGCCTATGGCGAGGGCATCCTCCAGGCGATGCACGACGCCGGCATCTCACCGGACGACCCGGTCATGATCGTCGGTCACTCCCAGGGCGGCATGGAGGCCGTCTGGGCGGCCGGGCGCGGCGACTTCAACGTCACCCAGGTGGTCACTGCCGGCTCGCCGGTCGCGGCGATGGGCGAGCCACCGGGCGACACGTCCGTGCTCTCCCTGGAGAACCACGGCGACGTCGTACCCCTGCTCGACGGCGAGCACAACCCCGACACCGCCAGCCACGTGACCGTCACGTTCTCCGATGGTGGCGACGGCATCGGCGGCCACCACGACCTCGCCCACTATGTCGCCGGCGCCGCCGGGGTGGACGCCTCGACCGACCCGTCGCTGACCGACCACCTGGCCGAGATGCGCGGCCAGGGATTCCTCACCGGTGGCCGGGCCGACGTCACCTATCAGGCCTTCCAGATCACCCGCACCTGATCGCCGAGTCGTCACATCCCAGGACGACTCGGCGAGGTCGCGAGGGCACTAGGCTGTCGCCCGCACGACAGGGGGACCCACATGTACGGCGACACGACGGTCATGCGCCGGCGCGTGACGGCACTGCGCGAGCAGGCTCTCGACCTGCGCTCGCTGGCCGACCGCCTCGTCGGGCAGGTCGAGGCGATCGGCTGGACCGGCCGCGCCGCCGATGCCATGCGCGCGCGCATCCGCGAGCGCGCCAGCCAGCTCCGCGCAGTGGCCGCCAGCCACGACACCGCCGCCGACGCCCTGGAGGTACACCTCGGCGAGGTGGACCTCGTCAAGGACGCGATCGGCGACCGCGAGCGCCGGGCCGAAGCGCTGCTCGGCGAGGCGCCGGCCGGGTTCGAGGCCCCACCGGCCGGCCATCGCGACTGGCTCACCGTGGACCTTCCGGAGTCCTGACGTGACGACGATCGACCTGTCCACCCCGGCCAGTGAGCCGCTCGGCCTGCTTGACGGCCTGCCGCGACGCGTCACGCTGACCCTGCCCGAGCTCCAGCTGGTCGCCCGCGCAGCCGGTGGTGCCCCGCTCCCGTTCGACCTCACCACGCCCGCGACCGCGAGCGCCCTCGACGGCCGGCTCGGGGCCACACCGGCGGCAGCGGACGCGGCGGCCTATGCCGCCGCCCTGGCCGCCCTCCACGACCCGGCCGACTCGCTGACCCGGCGTGGCCTGGTGACCGACGGCCGGGTGGACCGCGCCCTCGTCGGTGCGGTGGGCCTGCTGGCCACGCCCCGGCTGGCGCTCGACCTCGACCTCGCCGTCGGGGGAGCGCAGGCCAAGGCGTGGCACCGCCAGGGTGGCGACGCCGTCGCCAGTCTCGCGACGACCGACGGGTTGGTCTTCGAGCTGGCCTGGTTCCCCGCCTCGGCGTGGGCCGACGAGCTCGCCCGCGTGGCTGTCCTGCCGAACGACCTGACCGTCGGCGCCTCGGGCGTGCCGGGCCACCTCATGCTTCCCGTCGCGCTGGCCACCGCCGGTGCCGATGCGGTGCGGACCGGCCGCCACGACCTGCTGCCCGTGCTGGCGTCCCACCACCCCGGCGCCCGCTCCGCCGACGGCTCGCCGGTGGATGCCGACGACGTGGCCGCCGCCCTCACGGCGCTCACCGCGGAGTCCCGCGGCCGACTGCGGGCGCTGGCCACCGACGCCGGCAGCAGCGACCCTGACCGGTCGCCCCGGCGTCCGGTCGGTGTCGTGGCCTGGGTGCTGGTCGATGACGGCTGGCGCGCCGTACGCCCCGTCACCGGCGCCGGCGGCGACGATCTGCTCGAGCTGGTCGCGGTGTCCCCCCACGACCTGGCGGCGGAACTGGCGCCCGTGCTGGCGGGGGTGACCGCGTGAGCGGGCTCGACCACGGGTTCGCGACCCCGGAGGACAAGTACGACCAGATGATGGGGCTGGCCGACCTCTTCGATGCGACGGGCGGTGAGCTGCGGGCCCGCGCCCGGCTCGGTTCGCAGATCCTGTCCGACGAGGACATCACGGCCTCCGCCGAGCTGTCCCCCCGCACCTGGGAGGCGTTCGAGACCGAGCTCCGCGGCGCGACGACGGGGCGGCTCGGCCTGCAGACCCGCTCGGTCGAGCTCGACGCGGACGCCTTCGTGGTGCGCGCGACCGTGCTGACCTATCGCTGGATCGACGAGCTCCAGGAGGCGGCCTATCGCACCCTGGGCAGCATCGCCGGGCGCGCGATCGGCTATCTCGCGCCCCAGGTCGCGCTGGGCGGCGCCATCGTGTCGGCCGGCTTGATCGAGACCGACTCGCTGGACCGGGACGACGTCGCGTCCTATCTCAACGACCTCGCCGAGAACAACCCCGACCTGATGGACCACCTCACCACCGGCGGCGGCGGGCTGCTCGACGGCCTCCAGATGCGTTCGCTGCTGACGGCCAGCGTTCTGGCCGGTGACGACGGTGCGGCCGCGGGGCGCGGCGGCCTCCGCGCCGCGGGTGTGGACCCGCTGCCCCAGGACGCCGCCAGCGCCTTCCGCGACGCGGCCGCCGCCTTCGACCCCGTCGACACCGAGCTTCCGCACGGGTCGGAGGCCTCCGGTGAGGCCCCGGCCGGGATCGAGGAGCTCCTGCGCCGACTCGAGGGGACCCGCCACAGCGTCGCGGTCGAGCGATTGCCCTCGGGGCGGTTCATCGCCTATCTGCCCGGACCCCACGTAGGCGTCGGCCGACTCCGCTTGGTCACCGGTGACCACCGCACCTATGCCACCGAGATCGTGGCGGCGCTGGAGCACATGATCGGCGACGAGCCCGACGCCCGCGTGATGTTGGTCGGCAGCGCCCAGGGTGGGGTCGCCGCGGCCCAGATCGCGGCCGACTCCGCCGGAGGGCCCTACGCCGTCGAGCAGGTGGTGACCGCTGGCTCGCCGTCCTCGCAGGTGCCGCGGATCCCCGAGGCGACCCAGGTGCTGTCCCTGGAGGACCGCGCCGACCCGATCGCGCTGCTGGGCTCGCTGATCAACGCGGGGGTCAGCAACCGGCTGACCGTCGTGTTCGACGGCACCGACGCCCCCGACGGCGTCTATGTCGCCGGTGGCCGCATCGTCGACCGCTCCGGTCACCCCGAGATCCGCGCCGCGGTCGACCGCCTCCGCCGGCTCGGCTACCTGGCCTGAGCCCGACACCCCGGCGGACGTCCAGCGGTCACACGAGGTCGTGCACGAACTCCCCGAGCTGGCTGAGGTTGCGGCACTCCACCATGGGGATGATGGCGCCGTAGGGTCCGGCGGCGGAGTCGCCGGTGTCCCAGTGGCGTCGTCCCTCCGGGTTGAGCCACCAGGCATGGCGGGCGGCGTCGGCCAGGCCCTGGAGCACCGGGAGCGCGAGGTCGCTGTAGTTGGACCGCGCGTCGCCGAGGATCAGCAGCGAGCTGCGCGGACCGACGGCATCGGGGTAGCGATCGGCGAACGTCGAGAGCGCACGACCATAGTTGGTCCGTCCCCACCGGGCGGCGTGGGCCGTGCTGGCGGCCAGCTCGGCCAGGACGTCGACGACGTCCGCGCCGGGGCGGAACAGGTCGGTGACCTCGTGGGCCTGGTCGACGAACGTGAACGCCCTCACCTTGGTGAACTGGTCGCGCAGCGCATAGACCAGCATCAGTGTGAACTGGGCGAAGCTCGCCACCGAGCCGCTCACGTCGCACAGCACGACGAGCTCGGTGCGGTGAGGGCGGCGTGGCCGGTGGTGGGTGACGAGCGGGACGCCGCCGGTGGACACCGACGCCCGGACCGTACGACGGAAGTCGAGCGCACCGCGTCCGCGCGCGTGGCGCTCCTGGGTGAGCCGGGTGGCGAGCCGGCGCGCGAGGGGATAGATCTCCCGTCGCATCGCGTCGATGTCAGCCCGCCGGGCGGAGGTGAACTCGATCCGGTCGATGGTGGGCCTGACCGTGGCGGCCGTGGCGTGGTCCGGGCCCCGGTCCTCGGCGATGCGCCGGTGGGCGTCCTCCTCGACCAGCGAGCCGAACCCCGCCACCCGACGCCCGGCGACCCGCGCGGCCTCCTCCTCGTCACGTCCCTCCGCGAGCAGGGCCGCCACGAGCTGGGCGGTGAGCTGGTCGGGCGCCACCCGCTGGAGCGTGGTGTAGGCCGACCACCGCGACAGTCCCGGACCGCGCCCCGGCATCGAGCCGAACCGGCCGACGGCCTCGGCGGCCAGCCGCCGCAGCGCCTGCTCATCGCCGCGGGCGAGCGCCTCGGCGAGCTCGGCGCGCAGGTCGGTCAGCGCATCGGCGCCGTCCCGGACGTCGCCGCGATCCCCGGGCCTCTCCTCGCGGGACGCGACCCCGCCGCCCACGAGCCGCGGGAAGTAGAGGTCGAACACGGCCTCGAACGTGGGCCGCTGGGCCTGGCGCTTCACCAGCGTGGCGGCATAGACGTCACGGACGACGTCACGATCACCCCAGCCGACGGCACCCAGCGCCGCGACGGCGTCGAGCCCTTCGGCGAGCGAGACCGCGAGGCCAGCGCCGCGGAGGGCCTCGAGGAAGGCGAGGTGCCGGTCGAGCAGGCCGCCGGCCCTGCTTTCCGGCTCCGCTGCGGTCACGTCCGCAGCCTCAGCTCCCGCACGGCCCGCTCCTGGTCGGTGGCGTGCTTGAGGACGACGCCGAGCGTGGCAGCCGCCGCGGCCTCGTCCAAGGTCCCGATCTCCAGCGCGAGCAGTGTGCGAGCCCAGTCGATCGACTCGGCGATGGACGGCGACTTCTTGAGCTCGAGCTCGCGCAGCCGGCCGACCATGGTCACGAGCTGCCGGGCCAGCGCGTCGTCGAGACCGGGCACCTGGGAGAGCACGATCTCGCGCTCGCGGTCGGCGTCGGGATAGTCGAGGTGCAGATAGAGGCAGCGACGCTTCAGCGCCTCGGACAGCTCACGG
This sequence comes from Nocardioidaceae bacterium, assembly GCA_020438665.1. The sequence continues at coordinate 11,422 of JAGQUE010000147.1, forward strand.
GTCGCGTTGGAGGTCAGGACGACGAACGGACGCCGTAGGGCGGTCAGCGTGCCGAGCTCGGGGATGGTGACCTGGAAGTCCGACAGCACCTCGAGGAGGAGCCCCTCGACCTCGATGTCGGTCTTGTCGACCTCGTCGATGAGCAGCACGGTGGGCTGCTCGCGCCGGATGGCGGTGAGCAGCGGCCGGGTCAGCAGGAACTCGTCGGTGAAGATCCCGTCGTGGGTCTCCTCCCACGACTCCGCGCCGCCGCTGGCCTGGATCCGCAGCAGCTGCTTCTTGTAGTTCCACTCATAGAGGGCCCGCGCCTCGTCGAGGCCCTCATAGCACTGCAGCCGCACCAGCTCGGCGCCAGCGGCCCGCGCGACCGCCTTGGCCAGCTCGGTCTTGCCGACCCCGGCGGGGCCCTCGATGAGCAGCGGCTTCTCCAGTGCGCCGGCCAGATAGGAGGTGGTCGCGGCGGGCTGGTCGGCGAGATAGCCGGCCTCGCCCAGTCGGGTCAGCGCGTCGGTGGGCGAGGAGAACCAGGTCACCCGGCGAGCATAGGCCGCTGGCTGCCGGGTCGATCCGCGCCCGGTCGGGGGTCGGCATGCTCCCGCAGGCTCCCGATGGACCAGCCTCGACCCTGCCACTCCTCAAGCAGCCGCTGGGAGGCCGCCAAGGTGACGTGCCAGGACCCCGCGGCCGAGGTGCGGTCGGTGTCGTGCAGCAATACGGTGCCGCCCCGCCGAAGGCCGGCGTCGACCTTGCGGACCACGGAGGCCGGGGTGGCACGCGGAGACCAGTCCCGCCCCCAGGCCGTCCACAGCACCGTCCTCATCCCGACACGACGTGCCGCGGTCAGGCCGTCGGTCGTCATGACGCCGTACGGCGGCCGGTAGCGCTCGACCTCGACACCCGCCACGTCCTCGACCAGGTCACGAGCACGCTGCAGCTCGTCGCTGATGACGAACGGCCGCTTCCAGGCCAGGCAGCGGTGGTCCCACCCGTGGATCGCAAGCTCGTGCCCTGCGTCGGCCATCTCGCGGACGAGCCCCCGATGCGGAGCGACCCAGGCACCGAGGAGGAAGAACGTGGCACGGACGTGGTGGCGCGCCAGCAGGTCGAGGAAGGCCGGCGTCGACACCGGGTCGGGACCGTCGTCGAAGGTCAGGGCGACGTCGAGGTTCCCCCCGAGTCCGCTCAGGCCGGGAAGGGTGGCGCGTCGCAGCTGCGGCAGCGACGTGATCGCAGGGGCGCAGCGACCTGCGGCGATCAGCAGCGGCAGACCCCAGGCGCCGCCGGCACGTCGGATCATGCGACCGCTTCGGCGGCAGGCACGAGCACGTCAGCGATGGTGGGGGCATCGAGGCTGGGGAGCCGGCTGGTCGGGACCGCCACATCGGCCCCACGCTCGAGCGCCGTGGTCAGCCAGTGGTCAAGGTCCTCGGCGCAGTGCAGCCAGCGGACAAGCCCGGCACGGTCGAGCGCAGCGGCGTTGGACTCCCCGTGACCGGCGATACAGCGATAGCTGGCCATCGGGACGCCGGCCGCCAGCGTCTGCAGCGAGGTGAACCCGCCGGCGTTCTGGACAACGGCGTCGACGCACCGCAGCAGGTCGGGGATGTCGTCGACCCACGAGAGGGCAACGATGCCGGGCTCGCCGTGCAGCGAGCGGCGAAGACGCTCGTTGCGGCCGCAGAGCACCACGGCGACGGCGCGCCCCGTCGCGGCGATGTCGCGGGCAGTGGCAGCGAGCTCACCGATGCCGAGCGAGCCTCCGGTGACCAGCACGAGCGGACGGTCGGCAGGCAGCTGGAAGTCGGCGCGACGCGCGGGAACGGCCGGCTGCGCGGGGCGTGGCACAGCCGGCGAGACGACCGCGACCCGCCGGGCACCGAGGGCTCGGGCCTCGTCGCCAGGGAGCTCGTGCATGGCCAGGTGCACGTCGATCCCGGCGTGGACCCAGAGCCGGTGCACGGACATGTCAGTCAGATAGGTCGCCGTCGGAACGGCGAGCCTGCCGTCGGACCGGAGCCGGCCGAGCGCCTGACTCGCGAAGGGGTGGGTGGAGACGAACCACGCCGGGCCGTCGGCCGCCAGATCGAGCAGCGCACGCGTCGTGGAGCCGACCAGCCGGGCCACCAGCGTCGCGACACTGTCGTGTCGTGAGAGTCCACCCAGCAGCCACGACCAGGTCCGCGGCACCGACTGGATCTGACGCAGATAGAGGCTGCGCAGCAACCGGCCGGTCCAGCCGGGCATGAGGTCGACGATGTCGGAGACTCGGGTCTCCAGCCCGACGCCATGGAGGCGACGAGCGATCTCGTGGGCGGCAGCGTCATGCCCGGCACCGAAGCTGCCGGTGATGATCTCCACACGCATACCTGAGGGGAGCTGGGGGTACTCCAGCGAGGTCAAGCCCATGTCGGCTCCTTGGTCACGAGGGCGCCGCTGCTGCTGGCGCCGGGGGAAGCGAAACAGCCCGAGGTGAAGCCGTCGTGAAGGCGGTTGCGACTTCATTCCCGGCTCAGGTCGCGTCCCTAGGTTCGAGAGGTGTCTCTCCCGATGTCTCCTCCACCTGGTGGCGACCGGCCTGGTCGGCGTTGGTCGATCGACGCGCTGCGCCGGCCCAGCCTCCCCGTCGTGGTGGCGGGCCTGGTGATCCTGGGGGTGCTGCTCCGGCTGCCGTTCGTGGGGCTGTTCCCGATGCCCGACGAGAGCGGCCTGCTGATCGTCGCCAGTCACTGGCACGACAGCGGGCCGATGATGTATGGCCACCTGTTCGTCGACCGACCGCCCGGGCTGCTGGCCTTCTATGCCGTGGTGAACGCCCTCGGCGGTATCACCGCAGCCCGCTGGCTCGGGATGGTCCTCGTCGCCGTGCTCGTCCTGGCGGCCAGCCGGGTGGGCTGGCTGCTCGGCGGCCAGCGCGGCGCGGTGTGGGCCGGGGGCGTCGCCATGGCGCTGTCCACCAACCGGGCGATCGGCGCCCAGGAGATCAATGCCGAGCTGATCGGCGTCCCGTTCATCGTGGCGGGGATCGCGCTCGGCCTGGACGCCGTACGGCGTGACCACGCGCCGGCGCGGCAGCGGCTGCTGCTCGTGGCCGCGGGACTGTTGGTGGCCGTCGGCCCACTGGTGAAGCAGAACCTCGTCGACGGGGTGGTCTTCCTCGTCGTCCTCATCGCCGCGCAGGCGTGGGCCGGGAGGTGGGGGCCCCGGCGCACCTTCCCAGCCTTGGGACTGGTGGTGGCCGGCGTGGCGGTGCTGCCGGTCATCGCCGCGATCTGGTTCGCCGTGGACGGTCCGGGCCTGACGGTGGTGTGGCGCACGCTCTTCGGGTTCCGGGTCCAGGCCGGCCAGGTCATCTCCGACGGGTCGCTGGTGGCCGTCGGCGAGCGGATGCGTAGGCTGCCGCTGCTGGCGTTGAGCAGCGGTTTGGTGACACTGCTGCTCGCGGGCGCCTGGCTGCTACGGCGTCGACTCTCCCATCCCGTCGTCCTGGCGACGGGGGCCGCGCTTGTCGTCGAGCTGGTGGGGGTGGGACTGGGAGGCAGCTATTGGGCCCACTACCTGATCGCCCTGGTGCCCGGGGTGGTCCTGGTCGTGTCGGCGACCGCGGCGGTGGCCGGACGCGGCCTGCCGATGGCGCTGGCCGTGGCCCTCGCACTGACGTCGACCCTGGTCGACACCGCCGTCGCCGTGGTGGGACCGCCGGCGGCCACACAGAACATCCGTGACCGCGCGGTGACGTCGTGGCTGGAGGACGCGCACCTGCCCGGCGACACCGGGCTGGTGACCTATGGCCAGGCCCAGGTCCTGGAGGCGTCGGGGCTGCGGCCGGGCTATGCCTTCCTCTGGAGCCTGCCGGCCCGCACCCTTGACCCGGACCTGCACCGGATGGCGCGCGACCTGCATCGACCTGGCGGGCCGGACTGGGTGGTCGTCTGGATGCCGGTGGACACCTGGGGACTGGACCCCTACGGCCTGGTCGCCGGCGAGCTGACGCGGCACTACCGCCAGGTCGCGACGATCTGCGGGGTGCCGATCTGGCTCAAGAGCGGGGAGTACCGCACGCTGCCGCCGGTTCCCGCCGGCTGCACGGTGACGCCCTGAGACGACCCCGTGTTTCCTTTGCTGCGCGAGCACGGCACCATGAGGGCATGAGCGAGCTCGCGGTCATGACCGAGGAGAAGTGCCTGTCCCTGCTGCAGGGCAGCGAGGTGGGGCGCGTGGCGCTGTGCATGCCGGAGGGACCCCAGATCTTCCCGGTCAACTTCACCGTCGTCGACGACGCGGTGATCTTCCGGACCACCCCCTACAGCGTGCTCGGCACCCACGCGTGGCAGACACGGCTGGCCATGGAGGTCGATCACATCGACTACGAACGGTCGGCCGGGTGGAGCGTCGTCATCTCCGGTCCCGGCACCCGTGTCGACGCGGGGCCGATGCTCGACGACATCGTCCACCGCTGGAACCCGCAGCCCTGGGCGGCCGGCACCCGCCCGCTCTATGTACGGCTGCGCTGGGACCGTATCTCCGGACGCCGCATCGGCGACTGGACCGAGGACAACGAGCTGCCCGTCCAGCGCGGCTCCTGACGCAGCCGCGCACCCAGCGCGTCAGTCGCGGGGACCGACGAGCTTCCAGGTGGAGGGCAGCAGACCACCGGCGACGATGATCTTGAGGACGTCACCGAGGAGGAACGGCGTGACGCCCAGGGTGAGCGCGGTCCGGAAGTCGACCGACACCGCGGACATCAGGATCGGCACCCCGAAGGCATAGATGATCAGGTTGCCGAGCACCATGCTGGCGACGGCGCCGAGGATCCTGCGGTCGGCGGCACGACGGGCCAGGGCACCGCAGACGTAGGCGGCGGCGATGAACCCGATCAGGTAGCCGAAGCTCGCCATGCTGTAGCCCGAGGACTGCTCGGCGAACCACGGGACACCGGCCACACCGGCGCCGACATAGAGGATCATCGACAGCGCCCCCAGCGTGGGGCCCAGCGCGGTGCCGGTCAGCAGGACGGCGAAGGTCTGCAGCGTCAACGGGACCGGGGTGGTGGGCAACGGGATCGAGACCTGGGCCGCCAGGCCGGTGAAGACCGCGCCGGCGAGGACCAGGACGGCGGCCCGGACCCGGCCACCCTCCCAGAGGTCGGCCAGCACCAGCGAGCGTGGGGCGGAACCGGTGAGAGACATGCGCACTCCTGACGAGTCGGGGTGGGACCTAGTGTCGCGCGCCCTAGTCTGCTGGACCACCCTCCCCGAGCGCGAGGGTGTCTCATCCGAGCGTGGCGCAGGTCTCGTCGATTCCTGGTCAGCGGGTGAGGTCGTGCCAGAGGACGGCGATCCCGTCGTCGTCGCCTGCCCGGACGCTGTAGGTGCCGTCGTCGCGAACGGCGAGGTAGCGGTCGTCGGGGGTTCGCAGCGTCCACAGCTCGTGGGGCTCGTCATCGGGCCAGGAGCCGGGCGCCAGGCGTAGCACCGCGCCGAGGTCGAACCTGAACTCGGTCGCACCGTCGACGGGCGCGGCCACGACGCCGGCGAGGGCCTGCCCCTTCACCAGCTTGAGCACCCGCGCCATCGTCGGGTCGACCGACTCGCAGGTGGCGACCGTCTGGTCGCCGAGCCGGATGGACCAGTCGCACATCTCGACACTCAGCGTCCACTCGCCACGCACCTGGACCGGCCGGTGGCGTGCCATCGGTGGCCCGCTGGACAGCCGGGTGGGCCGTTCGGCGGTCGCGCCGAACTCCACCGTCACGGCGCCGAACTCGATCAAGAGCATCGACCCGTGGAAGTTGGTCACCTGCCAGGACGGGATCCCGAGAAGAGGATCCACCAGCGTACGCATGGGCTCCACGAGAGACGAGTATTCACACCCCGACCGGGGCTAGCCCGCTCAGGCTCCCCTCACCCCGTGAAACGACGAACGGACCCGCGGGAGCCGCGGGTCCGTGGTCGCTGATGTCGAGGACATCGCGTGGCGGTGGCGGCGGGATTTGAACCCGCGGTGGACTTGCGCCCACAAACGCTTTCGAGGCGTTCTCCTTAGGCCGCTCGGACACGCCACCGCCGATGAGGGTACCGGAGCCGCCGGGCGGCGTTGAAATCCGGCCGAGGGGATCGCCCGCGTCACCGGTGGGCGGCGAAGAACTCCTCGAGCAGCGCCGACGACTCGGCTGCCAGGACGCCCGACACCACCTCGGGGCGGTGGTTGAGGCGCCGGTCGCGGACCACGTCCCACAGCGAGCCGACGGCACCGGCCTTCTCGTCGAAGGCGCCGAACACCAGCCGGGCCACGCGCGCCTGCACCAGCGCCCCGGCGCACATCGTGCAGGGCTCCAGCGTCACCACCAGCGTGCAGCCCTCCAGGCGCCACTGCCCGCAGGCGTCGGCCGCCTCGCGGAGGGCGACCATCTCGGCGTGGCCGGTGGGGTCCCCGTCGGCCTCACGGGTGTTGCGGCCGCGGCCGATGACGTCGCCATCGGGGTCGAGCACGAGCGCCCCGACCGGGACGTCGCCCGTGGTCATCGCCGTCCTGGCGATGGCGAGCGCCTCACGCATCGGCAGGTCCCAGTCCGCCGCGGAGCCGGCGTACGACGTCATGACAGCGCAGCGTAGGGCAGAGCGGTGGCGACGTTCAGGCGGAGGTGAAGCCGACGGCGTCGTCGAAGGTGGACCCGAAGCCGAGCCGACGGGCCACCTCGGAGAGCATCTCGTCGGGATAGAGCTCCTCGTCGTCGAGGAGGGCCCCCATGTCCATCGCGGGCACGCCGAGGTCACCGAGGATGTCGAGATCACCGGCCGGGGCCGGGTCGTCGTCCTCCTCCGGGAACGGCAGGCCCAGGTGCTCGACGGTCGACTGGGCGATCTCCCACTCGTCGGCGGCGGTGATGTCGGACAGCAGCAGGCGGACCTGCGGGCCGGCCACCCGGGCGATGATGAAGAAGTCCTCGTCGACGGCCACCAGGGCCAGCGCCCCGAAGTCGCCGGGGAAGCGGCGCAACGCGCCGGCCAGGGTCTCGACGTCCTCGAGCAGGTCGTGGGCGATCTCCTGGACCCGCCAGACGCCCTCTTCGCGATAGACGGCCAGGGCGAAGTCGATGCCCTCGATCTGCTCCGTGGTCACGACGCCTCCTCCACCCACCGGGACGGCTGCCCTTCCAGCGTGACAGACGTGGATGCCCGGGGCCAACCCGTTTGCCGCTCGACTAGATTGCCGCCCATGCGGACTCTGGTCGTCAACCACCCCCTGGTGGCCCACAAACTCACGGCGCTGCGCGACGAGCGCACCGACACCCCGACCTTCCGGCGGCTGACCGACCAGCTCGTCACCCTGCTGGCCTATGAGGCAACCCGCGAGGTCCGGGTCGGTCAGGTCGACATCGTCACCCCCGTCGCGGCCACCACCGGGGTCAAGCTCTCTCAACCCCAGCCGATGGTCGTCCCCATCCTCCGCGCCGGGCTCGGCATGCTCGAGGGCATGCTGCGGATGATCCCGACCGCCGAGGTCGGCTTCCTCGGCATGGTGCGCAACGAGCAGACCCTGCAGGCGTCCACCTATGCCGAGCGGCTGCCCGACGACCTGTCCGGCCGGCAGTGCTATGTCCTCGACCCGATGCTCGCGACCGGCGGCACACTGGCCGCGGCCATCAGGTTCCTCACCGCGCGCGGCGCCGACGACATCACCGCGATCTGCCTCCTGGCCGCCCCCGAGGGGCTCGCGCGCATGGAGCAGGGCCTCGAGGGCGTCAACGTCCCGGTGACCGTGGTGACGGCCGCCGTCGACGAGCGGCTCAACGAGAACGGCTATATCGTGCCCGGGCTCGGCGACGCCGGCGACCGCCTCTATGGCAGCGCCGGTTCCTGAGACCCTCCTCTCGTGGTCGCGCCCGGCCCGCCCGGCTGCTGATATCGGGCGGTGCCGACAAACACCGCGCGGTTAGGGTTTGACCCATGCCGAGCGACGCCACCACCGCCTCCCTGGCCGCCGCGCAGGCGGCGTACGCCGAGTTCCAGGCCCTGGGCCTCAAGCTCAACATGCAGCGTGGACAGCCCTCGGACGCCGACTTCGACCTCTCCAACCCGCTGGTGACGGCGATCGGGCCGGACGAGCTGACCATGGACGGTATCGACCTGCGCAACTACCCCGGCGGCGTGGCCGGGCTGCCGAGCGCGCGCCGGCTGTTCGGCGGTTATCTCGACCTCCCCGCCGAGCAGGTCCTGGTGTGGAACAACTCCTCCCTGGAGCTCCAAGGCATCGTGCTGGGGTTCGCCCTGCTCCACGGCGTGCGTGGCTCGGCGCGGGGCTGGGTGCACGAGCAGCCCAAGATGATCGTCACGGTCCCCGGCTATGACCGTCACTTCCTGCTGCTGCAGACGCTCGGCTTCGAGCTGGTGCCGGTCGACATGCAGGCCGACGGGCCCGACGTCGACGCCATCGAGCGGATCGCGGCGGCCGACGCGTCGGTCAAGGGCGTGCTGTTCGTCCCGACCTATGCCAACCCGGGCGGCGAGACCATCTCGGTGGACAAGGCACAGCGGCTGGCCTCGCTGGCGGCCGCGGCCGACGACTTCACGGTCTTCGCCGACGACGCCTACCGTGCCCACCACCTCGGCGAGCCCGCCAAGACCGTCGACCTGGTCGGCATGGCGGCGGCGGCCGGTCACCCCGACCGGGCCTTCGTCTTCGCCAGCACGTCCAAGGTCACCTTCGCCGGCGCCGGCCTCGGCTTCGTCGGCTCGAGCACCGACAACCTCGCGTGGCTCTCGGGCTACCTCGGCGCCCAGAGCATCGGCCCCAACAAGATCGAACAGGCGCGCCACGTCAGGTTCCTCGAGGCCTATCCGGGCGGGCTCGAGGGACTGATGCGCGACCACGCCACGCTGATCGCCCCCAAGTTCGCGGCGGTCGACGAGGTGCTCGGCCAGGAGCTCGGCACCGACGGCACCTATGCCACCTGGACGACGCCTCGCGGCGGCTATTTCTCCAGCCTGTTCACGACCGCACCGGTCGCCTCCCGGGTGGTCGAGCTCGCCGAGGCCGCGGGGGTCAGCATCACGCCGGCCGGGGCCACCTACCCCAACGGCGACGACCCCCACAACAGCAACATCCGCATCGCCCCGACGCGCCCTCCGCTGGAGGAGGTCTTCACGTCGATGCGGGTGCTGGCGACGTGCATCAGGCTGGCCACCGAGGAGTGGCGCGCCGCGCAGTCCTGACGCCCTACAGCGGGCCAACCGATGGGGCGCGCGACGCGTCGGGGGAAGTCAGGTAAGGGTTCGCTGAGCGCGACGGACCCCCTCTCAGGGGTCGGGTCAACCGCGTGTACGTTGAGCACAGCGTGGCCCGGTCAGGCCCGCCCACCACCTGGCCGACCTGGTCCGAGCCGTGCCCGCTCAGTGACCAGGAGGCACCCCTGTGAGGATCGGCATCCCCCGCGAGTCCAAGGCCGGCGAGACCCTCGTCGCCGCCACGGCCAAGACCGCGACCCAGCTGCAGAAGCTCGGCTATGACGTGGTGGTCGAGTCCGGGGCCGGCGCCCACGCCGACATGCCGGACGTGGCATTCACCCACGACGACATCGCCGTCGGCTCGGCCGACGACGTGTGGAGCAGCGACATCGTCGTCAAGGTCAACGCCCCGACCGCCGAGGAGATCGGCCGCATGCGCAAGGGCGCGGTGGTGGTCTCGCTGATGGCCCCGGCGCGCAGCCCCGAGCTGGTCGAGCAGCTCGCCGCGGCCGGCGTGACGGGTCTGGCGATGGACGCGGTCCCGCGCATCTCCCGGGCCCAGTCGATGGATGTGCTGTCCTCGATGGCGAACGTCGCCGGCTACCGCGCGGTGATCGAGGCGGCGCATGCGTTCGGCCGCCAGTTCACCGGCCAGGTGACCGCGGCCGGCAAGGTCCCCCCGGCCCGGGTGTTCGTGGTCGGCGCGGGCGTCGCGGGCCTCGCCGCGATCGGTGCGGCCGGATCGATGGGCGCGATCGTGCGCGCGTTCGACGTACGCCCCGAGGTCGCTGAGCAGGTCGAGTCGATGGGTGCCCAGTTCGTCACCGTCGACATGGAGCAGGAGGTCTCCAGCGACGGCTATGCCAAGGAGATGACCGACGCCCAGAAGGAGGCGACCGCGGCGATGTATGACGAGGAGGCCCGCGCGGCCGACATCGTCATCACCACGGCGCTGATCCCGGGACGCCCGGCCCCGCTGCTGATCAACGAGGACACCGTCGCCGGGATGAAGACCGGGTCGGTGGTCGTCGACATGGCCGCCGCCAACGGGGGCAACGTCGCGCTGACCCAGGCCGACCAGAAGGTCGTCACCGACAACGGCGTGACGATCCTCGGCTACACCGACCTGGCCGGCCGGCTGGCCGCCCAGACCTCCCAGCTCTATGGCACCAACATCGTCAACCTGTTCAAGCTGCTGACACCCGAGGGCGACGGCCAGCTGGTGCTCGACATGGACGACGTCGTCCAGCGAGGCATCACGGTGGTCAAGGACGGCGAGACCATGTGGCCGCCGCCGCCGGTCCAGGTGTCGGCAGCGCCGGCCGCGGCCGTCGTGGTGGCGGAGCCCGAGGACCCCGCGGTCGTCGCGGCCCGTGAGGCCGCCGCGGCCCAGGCGGCCACGCGGCGCCGGCTGGTGATGTCGGCGATCGCGGCCGCCCTGGTCGTCGCCGCGGTGACCTATTCGCCGCCGTCGTTCACCGGCTACTTCACGGTCTTCGCGCTCGCGGTCGTCGTCGGGTTCTATGTGATCAGCGGGGTCTCCCACTCGCTGCACACCCCGCTGATGTCCCAGACCAACGCGATCTCCGGGATCATCCTGGTCGGCGCGCTGCTCCAGCTCGGGTCGACCAACCTCGCGGTGATGATCATGTCCTTCGTCGCGGCGTCGATCGCGTCGATCAACATCTTCGGCGGTTTCCTGGTGACCTACCGAATGCTCAGCATGTTCAGGAAGGAGGCCTGACATGTTGATCCAGTTCATCGACGGTCTCTACATCATCGCCGGCATCATGTTCATCTTGTCGCTGGCCGGCCTCTCGCGGCCCACGACCGCGCGGATGGGCACCCTGACCGGCATGGCCGGCATGGTCCTCGCCCTCGCGGCCACCATCACCCACTCGCTCTATCTCTCGGCCAACGTGCCCGACCGCCGCTCGGTGCTGGTCACCCTGCTGCTGATCGTGGTCGTCCTCGCCATCGGCGCCGCGATCGGCACCCCGGTCGCCCGCAAGGTCGAGATGACCCAGATGCCCGAGCTGATCGCGGCGTTCCACTCGTTCGTCGGCATGGCCGCCGTGCTCGTGGGGTTCAACTCCTTCATCGCCCCCGACGGCGAGGGCGGCGCTGTCCACCTCGTCGAGGTCTGCCTGGGGGTGCTCATCGGCGCGTTCACCTTCACCGGCTCGGTGATCGCCTACCTCAAGCTGTCAGCCAAGATGAAGTCCGCGCCGCTGGTGCTGCCGGCCCGCAACGTCCTCAACATCCTCGGGTTCGCGGCGTTCTTCGCGCTGATGATCTGGCTGGTCGTCGTCGACGACAACGGCGGTCTCGGGCTCACCCTGCTGCTGATCATGGCCGCGCTCGGGTTCCTGCTCGGCTTCCACATGGTCGCGGCCATCGGTGGCGGCGACATGCCGGTCGTGGTCTCGATGCTCAACAGCTATAGCGGCTGGGCGGCGGCGGCCGCCGGCTTCATGCTCGGCAACTCGCTGCTCATCATCACCGGGTCGCTGGTCGGCTCCTCCGGTGCGATCCTGTCCTACATCATGTGC